>CAMAWK010000090.1 GCA_945861915.1 Flavobacterium psychrophilum
TCTGAATCTATTCGGGTAACGGTCAATTTCATTATTGAAAAAGACGGAAGCATGACCGGAATTCAGGTAAAAAGTGATCCTGGTTTTGGAATCGCAAACGAAGCTGTCAGAGTTTTGAAGTCTTTAAAGACTAAATGGTTACCTGGAATTGTCGATTCAAAAGCGGTTCGAACGGCTTACAGTCTTCCAATTACCGTTCAAATAGAATAATATATCCTTTCTTTTTTCTTTTAAGCAGCCCTAAAAGGGCTGCTTTTTTGCTTATAAACTATCCATTGTTGAAAACATTTTTTAAATTTTTAGAACAAATTCCAAATATTTAAAATTATTATATTTACTTTTACGTTAAGTTAATGTTAAGTTTTTATTACCAATTTGTAAATTAATTGTTATTCAAGACTTGGATTTAAACAAAACAAGTATTAATTTAAATCAAAAAAACATGAAAAATGTAAAATCAATGCCGGAAGAATGGAGTGTTTCAAAAATGAGTAATCGTAATGCATTATTTGTATTAGTAACATCGGTGCTGCTACTTTCATTCAGTAGTTATTCAAAAAACAATCTAGTATCGAATTCCGATTTAGCTATTAAACAAATGGAAGTTCCGTGTTTAGATACTATTAGAAAAGAGAAAATTGTTTCTTCTATTATTGAAAACACGAATGAAAGATTAATTATTAAGCTAAACGAATTAGATAAGTTAGCTGAGTTTCCCGGTGGAATGGAAAAATTTTATGAAAAAGTAATCGCTAAATTAGATGCTTCTGAACTTAGTTTTACTGGATTTACACAAATTCACGCTTCCTTTATTATTGAAAAAGATGGTAGTATGAGCGGAATTGTAGTCGATTCAACTTTGGATTCCGAGTTGAAAAAAGAAATAGTAGATGGTTTGAAATCTATTAAGGCTAAATGGTTACCGGCGACTTTGGATAATAAACCAATTCGTATTTCCTATTCTTTGCCTATCGTTTTAAACTTGAATTAATTATTCAATATCAAAAAGCAACTTCAATTGGAGTTGCTTTTTGGATTATGCACTACGTTTTTTAGAGATATTTTTCGTTTGACTATTTTAGATTTTAAATCTTTTAAAGGAATTTTCTAAAGCTTCACTTATTTCTTCAATCGAAGCTCTATTTCTTGCAGCTTCTAGGGTGAGTTCAAATAAATCACTCAATTCGTTTTCTGAACTTTCTTTTATTTTATCCAAAGATACTTTTACGTTTTCAAAGTTTCTGGTTTCCTTTACTTGATTAAGTCTTTTTAATTGTTCTTCATAAATGGTGTTATTGATGGTGATTTGCTTTTTTGTAGATGCTTCTTCAATTTGTAGTTTAAAATAATTGGCTTCAATCGCTTTTATCAAGCCACCTAATTTTTCTATTTCTTCGATATGTTTCCAAGTAGTATTAATAATTTCTTGAGTTAAATATTCCACATAATAACTGCCTCCCCAAGGGTCTACGGTTTTAGTGATTTTAGTTTCTTCTTGAAGATAAAGTTGTATGTTTTTGGCAATTCTGGCACCAAATTCAGTTGTTTCATCAAGCGAATTGGTATGTAATGATTGTGTTCCACCAAAAACGGCAGCTGAAGCTTCGATTAAGGTTCGAGTGATGTTGTTAAATGGGTCTTGAATTGTTAAATTTTCTTCACTCGTTTTAGAATGAATTTGAAGTGCTAATGATATTGGATTTTTAGATGCAAAAGGTTTGATTAGTCTTGCCCAAATCATTCTTGCGGCTCGTAATTTGGCTATTTCAGTGAAATGATTCATTCCAATTCCAAAAGAAAAAGTGAGGCGAGGAGCTAAGTCGTCGATTTTTATTCCAGCATTAAGTCCTGCTTTAATATATTCTAAACCATTTGACATTGTGTAAGCCAATTCAATAGCCACAGCTGTTTCCGCTTTACGTATTGGCAAACCTGAAATAAGATTGCCATTAAACTTGGGTATTTTTTTTTGAATACACTCAAAAATAGTTAGTAAGTACTCAGCAGAATAATTTTGTTTATTTTTTAATAAAATCTCATTTAAAATACTTCCTGATAATTGCTCGGCTTTGATTCCTTGCTCTTCGGCTGCAACAATATAAAATGCTAATAAGGGTAAAATAGCCGCATTCATTGGTATTGAAACCAATATTTCATGAATTGGAATTTGGTCAAAGAGGATTTTCATGTCTTCGACAGTATCGATTGCAATACCTTCTTTTCCAACATCGTTAGAGGTTAAATTATTGTCTGAATCATACCCTTTTTGAGTCGGTAAATCAAAAACTACCGAAAGACTTTTTTGTCCTGAATCAAGGTTTTTTTTGTAAAATGAATTAGTTTCTGAAGCAGTTGAAAATGGTTGACTTTGATGAATTATCCAAGGAGTGCGAATGTACATCGTGGTATTAGTTCCTCTCAAATAAGGCGGAAATCCAGCACCAAAATCCAGCAGTTCCGTATTTATTAAATCGTTTTCAAAATAGTCTAATTTTATTGGAATACCTTCATTTGTAAAAAACGGTTTTGTAACCAAAATATCTTCTTCAGCTGTTTCTTTTGTTGAATTTAGCTGTAGATGTTGAAGATTTTTACGCATTATTTTTCAATAATTTTAAATGACCATTTTTTGTTTGTGTGATTAGGATTAAAGCTTCCTAAAATCCCAGAACCAATGGCAGTTCCTGAACCTGCTAAAAATAAAATTATGGCCTCATCTTTACCAGAAGAGGCTTTCACTAGGGATGCCCCAACGGTTGTTAATCCTGCTAATAGCAAGGTGGTTTTTATAGTTCCAAGAACAAAAGGTTGTCTTTTGATGCTTAAAATACTATCTATTTTAATCGATTTCTTATCTATAATAATAGTTTGATTGTCCGAAAAATGTATTTTTCCAACATGTTTTTTTCTGTCCAAAGTTCTAATTTTCAACCTTGTGTTTTCAGTGTAAATTTGACTTTTTCCATTTTTTAAATTCGTTATTTCAAATGCTTTTTCTTGTGAAAACAAAGTCAACGAGCTAATAAATAGTAAAAAATACAGTAAGGTTTTCATAGTGGTTTTTGGTGTTGGTTAGTTTTCTTCTTTGAGGCGGTTTTGTTCTAATTTCTCCGCTAATCGGTTTTCGAGTATTGGTTTGATTAGCGTTTTTCTGGGCTTTATTTTTAAAAACGGATATAATTCTAGCTTGTTGTTCATGCTATCGGAACTATTTATGAATTTATTGGTGCCAACTAAAATTTCTTTTTCAGAATCGAATAGTTCTTGTTCTTTGTCGGCACTTTCTTGAATTTTCTTTTTGATAATTCCTTCGTTCAATTGTTTTAAAAACCCACCTTGTTTTTCAATATCTTTGAATAAATTCAATGCTTTTTCAGCTAGTTGTTGTGTTAGACTTTCGATATAATAACTTCCATCAACTGGATTATTTACCTCATCAAAATTACTTTCGTTTTTTAGAATTTGAAGTTGATTTAGGGCTAATTGACTGTTAAATACATTGTCTTTGTGGAATAAATGATCAAATGCAAGATTAGCAACTGCATCAGCTCCTCCTAAAATTGCACTCATACACTCGGTGGTAGTTCGTAGCATATTTACATGATAATCGTACAAAGTTTTGTTTCTTTTTGTGGGAGAAACAACCAAACGACACTCTAAATTGGGATTGTATTCTTTTGCAATTAAATTAAAAAGCAATCGAAATGCACGAAGTTTTGAAATTTCAAAAAAGTAATTGCTTCCTACAGCTATCTGAAAAACAATAGGTTTATTATGGGTTGGAATTCGGTTAAAATATTCATTGGCATGCCCTAAACTATAGGCAATTTGCTGTACAATATTTGCACCCGCATTTTGATACAAACTACTGTTAACGCTAATAAATGATATGTTTTTTGTTGATTTTGATAGTAATTCTAACGTTTTAAAATTGTCTTTTTCTGGGGTTATGAACCAGTTTCCGTCTTTGGCTAATTGTCCAATAGGATCTATATTACAATAAATGATGGTGTTTTTTTGAGCGGCAATTTCATCGATTTTTTCTATAAAATTTTTGGATAGAAATCCCAAGTTGAAATAGATAGTCGTTTTTTCTAAATCGATGTTTTTAAGTAGTTTTTCAATATTGGTTTGGTCATTATTTACAGTAAAAATGATACTGTAGGCTCCTTTACCAATGTAATCTATTGCACGTAGATTTGATTTGATTACATCTTGAACATAAATATTTTGACATATTTTAAATTCACTAACTTTAGTTTTTGGAATTTCTTTTTTTTCGAATTCATCTTTGTGATAAAACGGTTTAACTTTAATATCCTCAGGCGAATTCCATAGTAAAGTTTCGTTATAATCAGCACCATCGAGTTCAAATTGAATTCGTTGTTTCCATTGTTTGGAGGAAATAGGATGAAAATCATCGAAAAGGTTGTTCATGTACGTTTTTCTGTGAAAATTTATTTTTTATCTACAGTATCTCCTTCAAATTCAATGATATAAATATCTTCATTTTCTTTTTTCATAAAATACTTTTCACGAGCATATTTTTCAATGTGATTTGGATTTTGTAACCGTTTGATATTTTCTTTATCTTTTTTAATCTCCGTTCTATAATAGGTTTTATTGGTTTCTAGTTCATCAATTTGTTCATCTAAAACTCGATGGTCAAAATAAGAATAGTTATCCAAAAACAGCATCCAAGTAGAAAAAAACAATAATACCCAAATATATTTATTGCTAAGAAATTGATACCAAGGTCTGTCTCTAAAAGCATTCATAGTTCAAATTTATTATAGAAAATTAATTTTAATATACTTTCTCAAAAATAGTCAAAAACGATGGAAAAAGAGTTTTACCAATCATTTTTTTGATTCTTTTATCATAAATGGTTAAAATTAGTAGAACTAAAACTCTAAGACTGACTTTTTGAAGTTTAAAAATCATCTTGGATTTTAAGAATACACTAAAAAATATTTATTTTCATACTTTATTCTGTTATTAAATAATTATTTTTGCACCCTCATAAAAAGATATAATACTTAAAAACAGAATGGTAAAAGATTTATTCGAAAGAATTCAAAACAACAAAGGACCACTAGGAAAATGGGCGTCACAAGCTGAAGGATACTTTGTGTTTCCTAAATTAGAAGGCGATTTGGGACCAAGAATGAAATTTCAAGGAAAAGATATTTTAAACTGGAGTTTGAACGATTATTTAGGATTGGCAAATCATCCAGAAGTTAGAAAAGCAGATGCAGATGCCGCAATAGAATTTGGAGCCGCTTATCCGATGGGAGCCAGAATGATGTCAGGGCATACTAAATATCACGAACAATTAGAGAATGAATTGGCTGCTTTTGTTATGAAAGAGTCTGCTTATTTGTTGAATTTTGGATACCAAGGAATCATGTCTACCATTGACGCTTTGGTTACACGAAATGATGTAATTGTGTACGATGTAGATGCTCACGCTTGTATTATTGATGGCGTTCGTTTGCATAGTGGCAAGCGTTTTACGTATCGTCACAATGATGTGGAGAGCATGGAAAAAAACTTGCAACGTGCTACAAAATTAGCCGAAACAACTGGTGGTGGAATTTTATTCATTACCGAAGGTGTTTTTGGAATGCGAGGGCAACAAGGAAAGTTGAAGGAAATTGTGGAGATGAAGAAAAAGTACAATTTCAGATTACTTGTAGATGACGCACATGGTTTTGGAACTTTAGGAAAAACAGGAGCTGGAGCAGGAGAGGAGCAAGGATGTCAAGATGGAATAGATGTTTATTTTTCGACTTTTGCCAAATCAATGGCAAATATTGGAGCATTTGTAGCGGCAAATAAGGATATTATAGATTATTTAAAATACAATTTACGTTCTCAAATGTTTGCAAAGGCTTTACCAATGATTCAAACTATTGGGTCGTTAAAGCGTTTAGAGTTATTGCGAAATTCTTCTGAAATTAAAGATAAATTGTGGGTAAATGTAAATGCTTTGCAAAATGGTTTAAAATCAAGAGGTTTTGATATTGGTGACACAAACACTTGTATTACACCAGTTTATCTTCAAGGAAGTGTGCCAGAAGCGATGGTGATGGTAAATGATTTGAGAGAGAATTATGGTATTTTCTTGTCGATTGTGATTTATCCTGTAATTCCAAAAGGCATTATCTTATTGAGAATGATACCAACTACTTCGCATACTTTAGCCGATGTGGAAGAAACACTTACAGCATTTGAAGCGATTCGTGAAAAATTAGAAAATGGAACTTACAAAGAAATCGCAAGTAAAACGACGGTTGATTTAGATGCTTAAATTCTGATCGCTTACTAACAAAAAAGTCCATCATTACGATGGACTTTTTTTGTTTTTGATTTGAACTTGATTATTAATTAAGTACATTTCAATTGTTTATTTTTTTAAATTTTCCTGCAAGGTCTTTTTTTTGACCTTGTAGGTATTTATGATAGAAGTAAACGTACCTTCAAGGTTTTAAAAACCTTGCAGGAATTCAAATCTTGTTAAAATTCAATCATAAAGAATCGAGAATTCAGTTTCTATTCTATTTTTCTAAGAATCTTTTCGTTCTAACAGTGCCATATAAAATCCGTCAAAGCCCGATTCGTGCGCGAGGATTTTGTGGTCTTTTATAAAGTTGAATTGTTTTCCAATATCGGTTGTAAGGAATTTTTTTACTTGTTCCTGATTTTCAGAAGGTAAAATAGAACAAGTAGCGTACACTAATTTTCCGCCCGGTTTGACAATTTTAGAATAGTTTTCTAAAACTTCGGCTTGTACTTTTCTAATATTATCTATGAATTCAGGTTGTAATTTCCATTTAGAATCTGGATTTCTTTTTAAAACACCTAAACCGCTGCAGGGAGCGTCAATCAAAACTCTATCGGCTTTTTCGTGAAGTTTTTTGATCACTTTTGTCGAATCGATGATTCTGTATTCAATATTAAAGGCACCATCTCTTTTGGCTCTTAATTTCAATTGATTCAATTTACTTTCATACAAATCCATCGCAATCAACTGTCCTTTATTTTCCATCAAGGCTGCCATGTGCAATGTTTTTCCACCCGCACCAGCGCAAGTATCCACTACTCTCATTCCAGGTTTTACGTCAAGAAAAGCGGCTACTAATTGTGAATTGGCATCTTGAACTTCAAAAAAACCATCTTTGAAAGCATCCGTCAAAAAAACATTGGCTCTTTCTCTAAGTACCAACGCATCGGGTTGCTCATCTAAATAATCGGTTTCAATATTTAAATCCATCAAGATAGCTCTCAATTGTTCCTTGGTAGTTTTTAAAGTATTGGTTCTTAGAATTACTTTGGCAGGTTGGTTTTGAGCGGCTATTTCTTTTGCCCACACTTTTTCGCCTAATTCTTTTACGCCTAATTCATCCATCCAGTCCGGAATAGATTCTTTGAGTGTTCTAATTTTTGAAAGCTCGTCAAAACGGCCTTTTATTTTTCGTTCAGGAGTGCCTTCTAATTGTCTCCAATCGGGAATTGGATAACCTCGAAGTACTGCCCAAACAGAGAAAATTCGCCATAATTTATCTCTATCGAAAGGTTCTTTTACTTCGGCAATTTCGGAATAAAGTCGTTTCCAACGGACGATTTCGTATATGGTTTCGGCAACAAATTTTCTGTCTGAACTTCCCCAACGTTTGTCCTTTTTTAAAGAACGAGCCACTACTTTGTCGGCATATTCGCCTTCGTTAAAAATAGCATTTAGGGCGTCGATAGTGGTGTAAACTAGATTTCGGTGTAATCTCATTTTAAATAATTGAGCCGCAAAGGTAGTATTAAATTAACTATTTAATTCTTGTGAGACTTATATTCTCGGGAGCATGAAGCACCATTGGGAATTTTTCAATTTTCACCGAGCTACTATCCAATCCAAATCCTCTTTCTTCGGATAAACTTAATTTTTTGATTAAGAAATATGAGTTCATAATGATTTTTTCATGCCATAAGATATCGCTATCGTTGGACAGGAATTTTTCGGATAACACAAATTTGAAATCGCCAATAATATTGTTTTTATTCAAAGATTCGTAGCGGCTAGTAATATCCACTTCTCCTTTTTGAACCATATCTTTGATTACTTCTTTAAACATAAAGTTGATTTTAGTAGGTTCTCTAAATCCTAAATTAAAATCGATTCGGTATAAATCTTCTTTTGTAATTTCGGTAACCTTGTAATCTCTTCTGTAAGGTTCGTTGAGCACATTTACATGTACAAACCAATAAATATCGGCTCTTTTGGGTCTTTGTTGCAAAATAGAATACATTACTTTTTCCTCTATTTCGTCCGTTCTTCCAGCGTTTGTCATATAAACCAAATGGGTAGCGTATTTAGGTATCGACAAATCATTGCTTAATTCTACCAGTACTTTTTTGTAGTCGTCAATTTTTACAAATTTGGTATAACTTTTATTGATTTTTTTCGCGTTATTCCAAATACTCATAATCGCTATAAGAACAATCGCGATGATTAATGTTACATAACCACCTTCGGCAAATTTTGTGATGTTGGCAAAAAGAAAACCAAATTCAATACATAAATAAATGGTAATCAAAGGAATCATAAAGTATAATTTTACTCTTTTTAAAATCATATAAAAATTAAGTAAAACAGTCGTCATAATCATGCATAAAATAATAGCTAAACCATAAGCATGTTCCATATTACTGGATTTTTCAAAGTGCAAAACTACTCCCACACATCCAAAAAATAACAACCAGTTGATAGACGGAATATACAATTGTCCTTTTAATTCCGAAGGGTATTTGATTCTTACTTTTGGCCAAAAATTCAATCGCATGGCTTCGTTAATCAGGGTAAAAGAACCACTAATTAATGCTTGAGAAGCAATAACCGCCGCCAATGTTGCAATCACAATTCCAAAGGGTTGAAACCAATCTGGCATTACAAGATAAAAAGGATTGGCATTGTCTCCGCCAATTTCTTTCAAAGTTTGTCCTTCGTGATTAATTAAGTAAGCTGCTTGTCCAAAATAGTTAAGCAATAAAGCGATTTTTACAAAAATCCAGCTGATTCTAATGTTTTTTCGACCACAATGTCCCATGTCTGAATAAAGCGCTTCGGCTCCTGTGGTACACAGAAATACAAATCCTAAAACATAAAATCCTTCGGGGTGAATGGATAACAAATTATA
>CAMAWK010000091.1 GCA_945861915.1 Flavobacterium psychrophilum
ACTTGTTTGATTTTGTGCATTTTTGAAAGAGGCATTGGTTACTGCTACTGTTACGGTAATCCAAACATTGGTCCCTGTTCTTGTGATGGGACTTGTGAAATATTTACTATTAAGATCAGTACCAATCGAATTGTATTGTAAGTTGAAAACTCCTGTCCCTTCATCGAAAAAGGTAATAGTAAAAATTAGATTATTTTCAGTTGATGGAAAAGTAGCATCATCTGCACGAAAGTAACCATACTTCCCACTTGGAATGAGTCGACAATCTAGACCTCCTTTTGTGGTTTGAATAGTATAAGGTTCGCTATTTGGATCGGTCACTATGACGTGTGTCAATTTATTCGAAACTATGGGATTCGATAACGTGATTGCGGCATCCGGTGTAACAGCATGTATTAAGTTTGCAAAGAAAATCAATACCATTCCAATTATTTTAGTTGTAATTTTCATTTGTTTAGATTAGGATTCAGTATTAATTTTTTTGTTTTTTGTTAATTCTAACGAATAATAAAATTTACATGAAGCAGATTTTGGATATTGATCAACTTTTTTTGTGAATTACCAAACACTGATGCTTTAATTTTCCGCGCCTGCATTGGAGTAGTGATTGCAACATGTAAAGTCAAAAAAAATTAATATTGTGTTTTCAATTTTTGATATTTTTTTCAATAAAAATAAAGTTTTATAGATTTTAATTATTTGTAAATCTAGCGTAGAACTATTAATAATTGATTAATTGACAATTAATAAATGTTATAATTTTGCTAATTTTGATTATTATTTCCTATATTAAATTATGTGATTCTTTTGTCTTTTTTTTTGGGTAGCAGTATAACTTCAATGTGTTTGAATGAATAGAAAAGTACTTACTACTAATTGTAGTGTAAATTTCATATTTAAATTTATTGTTTTATATAATTTAACCTTCGGTATTTATTTTCTTTATTATCGGTAATTAACTCATACATATTACTATTATTATTCCTTAAAAAAAACAATCGTTCTTTTTGTTTTTCTATTGTTATTTTTATGGAATCATTTTCGATGATGTAATTAAACTCTTGCACATTATTATTGTTTTTTTGCTCTCCTTTGCCATTAGGTTTAAAAACTATATTTTCATTATTAAGCTTCCATGAACCAATAATTTTACTTTCGGTGATATCTTTTGTTGGATACTGATTTTCTAATTGTTTATCTAATGCGGTTTGGATTGTTTCAATATTTTTGTTTTTAATCTTGAATTCACTAATAAAGAGAGTTGCAATTTCTAGCACACTCTTTTTGAAAACATCCGGATAAGCAGCACTTAAGCAGGTGTGATTGATTTCATCATAGAGCATAATCTTGGCTTTACCGCCGGATTTTTTAATCTTTTCGGCAAATTTTATACTTTGCGTGTAATGACACAATCGGTCTTCTTTTCCGTGCAACAAAAGTGAAGCAGGTGGATTTTCTTTTAAATTATAAAATGCAGATGCCATTTTACTTTTTTCCGTGGTATCCAACCCATAAATTTTTCTTGCTTCAGTACTGGGAAATGGAGATTCTTTTTCATCATGGTCCACTAAATTATACATTCCCTCTGAACCTATATAAACCTTGCAGTTTGGATATTTTTGGGCCATTACTGCAGATAAAGTAGATCCCGCCGAAGCACCACCAAAACCAATTCGGGTAGTGTCGGCATTAAATCTATCTGCGTTGTCTAAAAACCACTTAACACTAGATTCCAAATCATTTATTGCATCGGCAAAAGTGGCATTATTTCCTTTGCAGCGATAGGCTAAGCCAACATAAATAATTCCCAGTTCATTAACCAAGAAGTTTGCATCTCCAGAGATCGTTGCTGGAGGTACTTCATTTTGTGTGCCTCCATTCCAGCCTCCACCGTGAACAAAAAAGAAAATAGGGCTTTTCTCTATGCTTTTTTTTGGTAATTGAATTTTTATTGGTATGTCATAACTACCCCCTTTTGTAGCTATAGTGTCTATTGTTTTTTGAGCCTTACTATTTACAACAAAAAAGCAGGCTATAATTGCAAGTATTGGTTTTATTGATTTCATACTATTAGTTTGTAAATTCATTGTAAGGTCTTTGTGGAAAGGATTTCAAGATTTTAGCTAGAAGTTTTTTCATTTCTTTAGCTTCTGTTATATTTTTATCAAAGACATTTTTTGTTTCTGAAGAATCTGTTTTCATGTCAAATAATTGATTTTTTTCAAAGTAAAAAGGGTTATGTAGCGCAGCAATGTGGCCTAGGTGGACATTGCTTAAATAATAAGGCAATTTGATTTCTGTGTTATTCCATCCTTTAAATAGAACTCCATTATCTATCTTGTTCTGTGTTTTTTCATCATACCTAACTGTAATGTATTTCCAGTCTTTTGTTGCTACACCTCTTGCAAAACCCAATTCGAAATACAAGTAATCATGAACCGATTTACTATTGCCTTCAAGTACATTTTTTAAACTGACACCATCTAATTTTGTTTTTACTCTTTTTAAATTTACTCCTGCCAATTCTAAAAAAGTGGGCATGTAATCTATGTTTTGAACCAATTCATTATAGTGAGAATTTGGTTTTATTCTTGCTGGCCAATGCATCATCAAGGGTACTTTTATTCCACCTTCGTACAATGTAGTTTTTCCTCCATTATAATTACCGTGATCCGAAGTAATAACAATTAAAGTATTTTCATAAATTCCCTCTGCCTTTAATTTATCCACAACTGAACCAACAGCATGGTCAAACCATCGCAACCAAGCATGCGCTTCTTGTTTACCTAAAGATTTTACTTCCTTTTTTATTTGTTCTCTTGTGGGCAAATAACTGTAATCCGCGTTCAAATATCCTTCACCAGTAAATTTCGGATTAGCATCTAATCCATGAACAAATTTTCCGTTTTTCTTTATCCAGGGAGCTGGCCCATGTGGAATAGTTTCACTATAATACAAGAAGAATGGTTCCTTTTTATTTTGATCTATAAAATTTAGGGCTGCTTTATTCTTCCATTCTACATTATGAACATTCAACGAATCGTTATGTAATTCCCTTAAATTGGCCGCATAAATACCTTCGGCATAGTCAAATCCATATAGTTTTATCATTTTGGACCATTCCTTATGATTGTGAGCTATGGCTTTAGAAACCGAAATGTCTTTTGGATCTGATTTTATATCGTAGTCTAGAAGTTTGTTGTTTTTCCAATTTTTCTTTTTATCTAATAAATTATGTTCTATAACATGACATTTCCCCACAAAACCTGTTTTATAACCAGCTTTTTGAAGCAACTTGGGTAAATTATCGGTATTGATTTCTAATTCGATATTATTCTCAACTCTTGACTGTTGGCCTTTTGGATACTGTTTCATAAAACTAGGACCTTCAGATCTGCCAGCGTATCGACCAGTTAATGCGGTATATCGACTTGGGGAGCAAACGGAACTCGACACATAAGCCCTATTGAATACCATACCGTTTTTGGCCAAACCATCAATAATTGGAGTATGTACGGAGCTATCACCGTTAAAACCAAAAGGATGGGATTGTACTTCTTTATCCGAATCTTTTGGAACTATAGCGCTTTGATCATCTGTCATAATAAAGATGATATTTGGCCTTTCACTATTTTGGGCCAAAATCGGGTTACTATTGCTAACTAAAATTAGCAATAGTATTAAATTATGTTTAGTCATTTTTTATTCAATGTTTTGTTTATTAATTCTTGTTTTCCAGTATCTGGAACTGCTTTTTCAAATTTACTATAATAATTTCGAAGCTGCTTAATAGAATTCTTATGTTTATTGTTTTCAATACCATTATGTATTTCTAAGGAGTCACTATTCCTATCAAAATACATGTCTCCAAATTTTCTATAATCCGCTTTTGGATTTATGGGATTTGGGTCTAGCATAATCCCCAATTTTGCATCCTTCCCAATAACTGTTGCCTGAAACCAACTTTCTGAAACTACATAGTTTCTATTTAATGGCTTATTTTTCAATACTAAATTGGCTAATGACACCCCTTGTAAACCATACTTCATTTTAGGTGTCTTTAAATCTAAAACAGCAATCAAAGTTGGCAAAATATCAACTAAAGTGACTAGCTCTGCAGTGTGTTTGCCATTAGTAGTTTTTCCTGGAATTCGTATCATTAAAGGGATATTTAAAATATCCTCATACACATTATGGCCTTCAGCGGCTTTTTCAACCATACCATGATTTCCTGCAAAATCTCCGTGATCACTTGTATAGATAATAATCGTTTCTTCTTTCATGTTTGCCTCATCTAAAGCTTTTAAGATTTCACCCACATAATGATCAACTTCTGTTATTAAAGCATAATACGCCCCTATATAATTTCTCCATAATTGCTCATTTTCAAAGGCTTTATCCATATTCCAAACTTTGTTCCCCCCTTTTCTTTGCATTTGCAAAAAAGGAGGTAAATCTTTTGTAGGTTGATAAAAACTTTCCGGCATTTTAATACCACTTTTGAATCTTGTCCCCTTACCCCATTCCAAAAGATTATACCTATCCATATATTTTTTTAGTGGGGTATAAGGTTGGTGAGGTCTGTAGAATGATGCCCAACAAAAGAAAGGTTTATGGCTGTACTTTTGTTTTTTTATCATGTCTATGGTTTGCAGAGCTGTGTAGGCTTCCATAGTATATCCTTCAGGCAGTTTAGAAAGTCTTGTTCCTAAATCAGCAGTAGGAATTTGCATTTTTGCTTCCTTGCTACCGTTTGGTCCTTTTCCGAATTCGGCTGCCCAATCATAAGAGAATTCAGTACCATAACCTTGTTCATTAACCCAACTAACATAATCACCATTATCACCTCCCTGATGGTGTATATCCATCTTGACATCCCAACCTTTATCCGCTCCTCCAGATAAATGACGTTTACCGAATGTATAGGTATTATAGTTGTTATACTGGAAAATGGTTGCCATAGAAACCGATTCATCAACAACTGACGTGGCAACACTATTGTTTAGCAATCCTAAAGTCCTTGGGTATAAACCTGTCATTAATGATGTTCTTGATGGCGCACAAATACCTGTGGTACAATAGCTGCGATCAAAAACAACAGATTCATTGGATAACTTATCTAAATTAGGCGTGATAACATCGGGGTGATTTTCATACCCCATTGCTTTTTTGTGGTGTTGATCTGAAAATAACAATAGTACATTTGGTTTTTTCTTTATTGTATTGGTTACTACTTCCTTTTTTGTTTTACAACCAACAATTAATACAGTCATACTAAAAAGCAGCACTATATATTTAGAATTTATCATAATTTGATTCTTTTGAAATATACTACTTCAGATAAGTATTTTTATTAAAGTAACCTGTTGGGCGTAAATAGTTTTTGATTTCTAATTTTATACTAATTGTTACATTGGGCTTGTCGAAATGTTTCTTTTAAAAAGTCTTCGACAAGCTCAGACTGACATTTTTGTTCTAATTGACAATAATTTACATCAAAAAAGTCATTCGTATAAGATTTTAATTAATTTCACCCATCGGGTTATGATTAATTAATTTACAGTTTTATAAAAGCTTTGCTTTTCAAATTATCTAGGTTTAAAAAGTAGGTTCCTTTTTCGAGCATGCTAATATCTATACTTTCAGAAAAAATGTTAGAGAGTACCAATTGCCCCATCAAATTATATATTTTATAGGAACTAATTATTTGGTCTGTTTGGATATAAATTCTATTTTTTATAGGATTTGGATATATAAAAATCTCTTTATCAAAATTGGGAGTATCCATACTTTGCGTGAATTCTCCATAAGGTCTGTTCGGAAAAAGCACCAGTTTTTGTGTTAAAAGCACTTTCATTTCATTCGCTTTAGTGGGGTTTGAATTAAACAAATTTGTGGTTTCATAAGGGTCATTGACCAAATCAAATAATTGATCTTTTACATTATACAATGGATATTGACCGGCAGACAAACTACCTAAAGACACGTTTTGGATGTAGTAGGGTAAAGATACTGTAGTTCCATTAGGCCCAGTAAAAGTACCTCCATTTGCTATTTTTGTGTTTGTGGCGTCATCGTACCGTACTGTTACATATTTCCAATCTTTTGTTCTAATCGCTCTTGAAAAACCAATTTCAAAGAATAATTCAGAATGCACTACTTCACTAGTATTAGTCATAAGCACATTCTTAAAACTTTTACCATCTAAATTTGTACTTGCAGGATTAAGACCTGCTACCTCTAAAAATGTTGGAGTAAAATCTATATTTTGAAATAATCCATTATAAGTTCTAGGGGTACTAATACCATTGGGCCAATACATCATTAATGGAACCTTAATTCCACCCTCATAATTGGTTGACTTACCAAAATTATAGTCGCCATGATCTGAGGTAATAACGATTAAAGTATTATCTAATTTTTCTTTTTCTTTTAATTTGGCTACTACGGCTCCAACAGCATGATCAAACCATCTTATCCAAGCTAGATCCACTTCTTTACCTAAAGATTTTATTTCATTTTTTATAGCAGTTCTCGAAGGTAGATAGCTATAATCTTGATTAACAACTCCTTTTGAGGTAATATTCACATCAGAATCAAGACCCTTTACATACAAGCCATTAGTTTTATTGTATGGTGCTGGTCCGTGAGGAATGGTTTCACTATAATAAATAAAGAAAGGGTCGGTTCCTGAACTGTCAATAAAATCCAAGACGGCTTTGTTTTTATATTCTACGTTATGAATGTTTAGAGCTGTATTTTTTAATTCTCGTAAATTAGCTGGATAAAATGCATTAACATAATCAAAGCCATACGCTTTCATTCGGTCAGACCATTTATCGTGATTAAATGCCATAGCGTTAGATACGCTTGTAGTGTAGGGGTTAGCATCACTTGCGTACTCCATAAATCCTTCAACTCCAGTGGTATACGTTTCCAGTGTATTATGATCAATAAGATGAGATTTACCTACAAATGCTGTTTTGTACCCAATTCCTTGTAATAACCTAGGTAAATTTGTTAAATTTTTTTCTAGTTCAATAATATTTTCAACTCTTGACTGTTTACCTATAGGATAATTTTTTATAAAATTGTCGCCTTCACACCTTCCTGCATATTTACCGGTTAATATGGAATATCTACTTGGACTGCAAACGGAGGAGGACACAAAAGAATTATTAAAAATGATGCCGTTCTTTGCCAGATTATCAATGATTGGCGTATGCACTCTATCGTCTCCATTAAATCCAAAAGGATGTGACTGACTTTGCCTATCACTACCTCTTAATGTAATAGAACTTTGATCATCCGTCAATATAAAAATGATGTTAGGCCGAGAATTTTGGGCATAAATGCTCATAGTAAAAAAACAGAGTACTATTAAGATTTTCATAGTTTTCATAATTTTAGTTTCATGCCTGGTTTGTCTCATCATTTACTTTGGAACGTGTACATTTTAAATTCTAATTCCCCCCTTTAAACCAACTCTTTATGCGTGAAAAATAGTGTTGTTAAATCTTTTCCATTCAATTTTGTAGTTTAAATATATTTGTTTGTGCTACTATTATTTTTTGCTTTAATTATAAATTTTTTACCAGATTGTAAATTAATTTCTTCATCCTGATTTAAATTAATTTGATGTTTTGAAAATTTGCGGTATGTTTTCTTCACTGGCACCCCAAGATTTATTTGGATAGGATCCCATTTCCAATTCTAAAGTCCCTCCATTAACAAGATCTTCATGTGTAAACCAAGGTCCGTCTAGATTTTTTCCATTCAAAGAGGCTTTTTGAATATACTTATTTTTTTCATTACAATTTGGGGCGTTAATGGTGAACACTTTTCCATTTGGCAGGTTAATTTTGATTTTAGAAAACAAAGGGCTACCAATAGTATATACTGGAATACCTGGTGTAATTGGATAAAACCCCATGGAAGAAAATACAACAAAAGCTGACATCCCTCCACCGTCTTCGTCACCCGGTATTCCGAAAATATTATCTTTAAACCATGTATTCAAAAGCATCCGTATTTTTTTCTGTGTTTTCCATGGTGACTTCGTTAAATTATATAGATATGGAATATGAAAACTAGGCTCGTTACCCATAGAAAATTGCCCTACAATACCTGTAAAGTCTGGGAACCTAGCATTTAAAGCATAAACACTTCTGCCTAAATCTTCTCTAAACATTTGATCTAGACGTGATTCAAAGGCATCACGACCACCCATTAATTTTTGCAAACCCAAAATATCTTGTTGCACATTCCAAAGATAAGTCCATCCATTATTTTCGTCATAATAATCTCTTCCTCCCATACCGCCGTCAAATTTTGGGTCGATATCAATCCATTTTCCGGCTGCATCTTTAGGCATAAAAAAACCTTTTTCTTTCCAATATAAATTTTGGTAATTTTTTGATGTTTGTGAGAAGTATTGATAATCTTGTTCTTTACCTAGTTTTTTAGCAAGTTGAGCCAATGCCCAATCATCATAACTTTGGGCAAGAGTAACTGCAACAGCCTGTCTTTTTTCAAAACTATCAACCAAAGGTTCTGTTTCCTTTTCTTCAGGATGGAGTGCTGGAAAATACCCTAAATTTAAGGCTAATTTATCTAAAGGGGAAGATGCTCCCATACGCCATGGCACCATTGTTCCCTCTAATGCATTTTTTTTCATGGCTTCATAAGCAACATTAATATCAAATTTATTAATCCCCTTGTTATAAGCATCTAACAACATAATTGTGGAGTGAAAACCATTCATGGGTGGGGCATCACCATGTATTTGAGGAAATTGTGGCAACCATCCTGATTGCTGATACATCCTGACATAGGAGGCCATCATATCAGACTCCATATCAGGTTGCACTATATATCGAAGCGGGTGTAATGCTAAAAAAGTATCCCAAACCCAATCATCAACATAGAAATTTTGCTCTCCTTTATGAATTTTTTTATCATAATTACTATAATATTTACCTTCTTCGGTAATATTTATCATTCTTTCATAACTACGGTATAAAGCAGTGTAAAATGATCTTCTATGAGCTTC
>CAMAWK010000092.1 GCA_945861915.1 Flavobacterium psychrophilum
CTAATTGGGTGGCAATTTATTCAATCGCAAGACCAAGAGTAGTTTAAGAAGCTTTTGTAAAAAGTTACACATCATAAACTTCTAAAAAGCAAAATGAAGCAATTGAGATCTTAAAAAGTTTTAGTAATTCCGATAATTATCCAACACAATTAAGATTAGCTAGGTTCAATCATCCAAAAGATTTAAAAAAAATAAACGAGTCTTAAAATAATTTAATCAAGCGAATTTCTCGATGCTCTAAATCGTGGAAATTAATTTTGAAAAAAGAGTTGAAATATTATAATTACATGAAATTATTTTTTCAAAAAAACATTAACCTTAGGAATATATTAAGATTAAACAACGGAAAATATCAAATTGCATCAAGCATAAAAAAAAAGAAAAAATATTATGTAAATAATAGGCATAAGATTTTTTTATTTATCGTCAAGTGCATCTTATAGCAATTACTCAATAAAATCAAAAAAATACTTCATTTTTGATATTTATTATTTATATTAATTTTAGTATGGTGTTTTTATAATTTCCTCCATTAGCTAAATTATTTTAAAGAAATGAAACTCATTCAAGTTTTTTGAGTCATATTCTATTTCATAAGCCTCTTAAAATAAAAAAATAATTATTAGTTAAAAAAATGTTTACCCGAAGTATACTCGAAGTATACCATTAGGTATACTTCGAGTAAATGGAATACATTTTTTTAAGTATACCTCAAGTTTATATGCGGTTTACCTGTTTTTTAACAAGATAGTAAACTAGATTTACTCTAACTTTAATCTTGCAAAATGAGTTATGGATATAATATAATTTTAAATTAATTAATATTTTTCGGGAATTATAATTGATTTTTGGTTGATTAGTTTTTATTTGTAAGGTGAAGAATTAAATAAAAAAGTCAATAATATTTATTCAAGTAAATGTGAATAGTCCTCTGGTAATTCGGCATCAATATCTCTCAAATAAAGTTCAAGAGCAGTCATAGTAGAATGCCCTGTAATATTCATCAAAATGCTTTTAGATTCAAATGGAGTATAATTTTTGCGTAATTCTCTATACAATTTGGTTATGAAAGTATGTCTAAAACTGTACAAACCATAATCTGTACCTAAATTGAAATGATCTTTTACAACAGTTTTAAAACGTTTTGAGAAGAAATCCCTTCGATTGTTTTCAGTTGCAATCCATTTACCACCAATTGTATTAGGTGTGAACAAAAAATCATCTTTATTCATACTTGATATATCCGGTAAATCTTTGATTAGAATTTCTGGAATTATTTTAATTTTTACTGCTTTGTTTTTTGCTCTAACATATAATTTTTTGTCTTTAATATCCAAGTCACCCACTTTTAATCGACAAACTTCAATTGGACGTAAAAAATTATAGGAGATAAATTTTATAAAAAGTAGGAGTAAAGAATCGTTTTTCTCAAGATAGGAGTAAATGGTTTCCTGCATATCCGGAGTATAGGTTTTGTTTCGCTGAGGTTTAGTTTTTAAAGTGTTTATTCTTTTTATGAAATTCTCGGGTATAATTTCGTCATTGGCTAATACTTCAAATAAAGAGCTTAAGTCAATTCTTGAATTATTTCGGTTTCTAGCACTTGTGTTTTTTAAAATGTCATTTAAATAATCGTTAGTTTGTTTACGAGTCAAAGATGTGATTGGTGCGGTTTCATCTAATGCTTTTTTGAACCGATTAATTCTTCCAGCAAAATTCATAAAGGAAGTTTCATTTAATGATTTTTTCTTAATTTTTAAAGCATATTCAAAAGCTTCTTTAATTGACAAAACAGGTTCCTCTGATTCAACTTTTTTTAATTCATTATTTTTTGTACTATCTTTTTCTATATTATTTAAAAGTGGAATTGTCTTAGTTTTTATGTTTTTTTTTGTAGTCTGGCTATCTAATTCGAGTATCTTAAAATCAGCTTCTGAATATGGGTTCAATCCTTTTTCTAATAGATATTCGAGTGCATCTCTTAAATGGGTGAGTATTTGTAATCTTTCTTTTTTGGTTTTATATCTATTACACCCCCCTTTTATGTTAGGCATACGTTTTAGTTTTCCTGTTGTTTCATCCTTAAATTTATAATAGATGTACCAATCTTTAGAAATTGCATTATTTTGCTCTTCTTTAGAAAGTTTATTCCATAATGTGATATCCACACCACCGGTATAAATTTTAGGTTCTGAAAAAATTTTTTTGTCCAAAGAGTGGCTTATTTGGTGTACGTTTTGGTGTACTATTTGTAAAAGTAATAAAATACCAGACATAAAAAAGCGGTTTAGTGTACACTAAACCGCTTTTTTATTGAATTTTCCTTTGTAGCGAAGACGGGAGTTGAACCCGTGACCTCAGGGTTATGAATCCTGCGCTCTAACCATCTGAGCTACCTCGCCATTTTTATGTATTTCGCATAATTAATTGCGGGTGCAAATATAAAAATAAAATTAAAGGGTACAAGCATATATTTACATAAAAAAATATATTTTTAAAAAGGCTTTTTTTTTGGATTTATATTCTATACTTTTCGCAAAAATTAAAAGCAACTCATGGATTTGAAAATACGTTACGAAATAGAAATTCCCATAAACTCATCGCCTCAGTTGTTGTATCAATACATTTCAACACCGTCTGGACTTTCAGAATGGTTTGCCAATAATGTTAATTCTCGGGGTGAATTTTTTACTTTTATCTGGGACGATTCAGAAGAAAATGCAAGGCTTTCATCCAAAAAAACTGGTGAAAAAGTAAGGTTCAAATGGGTAGATGAGAACAATCAAGATACCGATTATTTCTTCGAATTAAATATTTTGGTTGACGAAATTACAAAAGACGTATCGTTAATGGTGGTGGATTTCGCCTTAGAGGATGAAATTAGCGAAGCCAAACTATTATGGGAAAACCAAATTTCAGACTTGAAACACGTGATAGGTTCTGTTTAGTATTATTCTGTTTTAAAAAGTATATTTGCCCTGAATAATTTTCAGGGTTTTTTTATGATTAATTTTAACGGTACACTAGTAGCTGACGATTCGAATTTGTTAATCAATAATCGTGGTTTTTTATACGGAGACGCTGTTTTTGAAACAGTTAAAATTGTAAATTCTAAAATACTTTTTTTAGAAGATCATTATTTTAGATTAATGTCTTCGATGCGAGTGGTTCGAATGGAAATCCCTATGAATTTTACTCTTGAGTTTTTAGAAGAGCAAATATTAGATTTAGCCAAAAGAAAAAATGTATCCGATTCTGCTCGTGCCCGAATTACCGTTTTTAGAAATGATGGTGGGTATTATTTGCCAACATCAAATTCGGTTTCTTATTTAATTGCTGTTGAGTCACTTGATAATCAGCAGTATTTGAAAAATAATAATCCCTATCAAGTGGAATTGTTTACTGATTTTTACATCACAAAACAGTTGCTCTCCTCAATAAAAACAACTAATAAAATTATAAATGTTACCGCCAGTATATTTGCTAACGAAAATGGTTTTGACAATTGTTTGTTATTGAACGATGCAAAAAATGTAGTCGAAGCTTTGCAAGGAAATATATTTATGTTAAGTGGCAATACATTGGTTACTCCACCTATTTCTGAAGGTTGTTTGAACGGCGTGATGCGAAAACAAATTATACATTTAGCCCAAAAACTAGAAAATATTGAAGTGGTGGAAGCCGTTATTTCTCCTTTTGATCTTCAGAAAGCCGATGAATTATTTATTACAAATGTTATCAAAGGCGTTCAACCCATTACTAAATATCGAAAAAAAGAGTATTCGACAGAAGTAGCTTTTCAACTAGTTAAAAAATTGAATGAGTTTATAACCGAACTTTAGTTCAAATAAGGATTTTCGGGTGAGTTAGACCATATTAGATAGTCACCACCTAATTCCATTATTTTTTCTTTCCAAAAGTGAGAAGACGATTTGCCAATAATTTTGTTTTTATGCTTATTTTCAATTACAATCCAAGAACTTCCCTCAGCTTCTGTAATTAGTTGATTTTCTCCCCATCCGGTATAGCCCAAAAAGAATCGAATATTGTTCTTGCTAATTTTATTATTATTGATTAGTTCTTTTATGGTTTCATATTCGCCACCCCAGTAAATTCCGTTTGATATTTCGATGCTATTCGGAATTAAATCGGGAATATCGTGAATAAAATAAAGGTTGTCCTGCTCGACTGGACCTCCATTGTATATTTTGAATGAAGCATTTATTTCAGGAATTAAATCATTTAAAGTATACTTCAACGGTTTGTTGATAATGAATCCGACAGAGCCACTAGGATTATGGTCTGCCAATAAAATTACAGACCTATTAAAGGATAAGTCACCAATCATTGATGGTTCTGCAATGAGCAATTTTCCTTTTTTTAATTTTTCTGAAATCACGGATTTTTATTTTAAATAAATTTAATAAAAAAAAAGAGCAATAAAACAAATAAAAAAGAAATCGCATAAAAAAACCTTCCGATTGGAAGGTTTTAGTATATTTTTGAAAACATTTAAATTAGTTTACTGAACCTTCTAAGTCAGCACCTGCTTTAAATTTCACTACGTTTTTAGCAGCAATTTTTATTGTTTTACCTGTTTGTGGGTTTCTACCATCTCTAGCAGCTCTTGCAGAAACTGACCAAGATCCGAAACCTACTAATGATACTCTTCCACCTTTTTTCAAGGTGCTACCTACGTTACCTAAAAATGATTCTAAAGCTAATTTTGCAGCAGCTTTTGTAATTCCTGCATCAGCAGCAATAGCGTCAATTAATTCTGATTTGTTCATAATGTTGATTTATTAATTATTGGTTAAAAAAAACTTACTTTCTTTAACAAATTTAGTAGGATTTACGAAGCCTGCAAGAGTTTTGGTTAATTTCAATTGATTTTGTTGATAACTTGCTTTTTTTGTTGATAAACCTCGCCTAATTCCCCCTAAAAGTCCTGATTTTATTGGTTTTAATACACTTTTGCTTCTTCTGAAAATGCCATTCCGTTTAGTAATTCTGCTGTACTCATCTTCTTTTTACCTGGAAATTGGATGCTAACTATCTGAATAAAACCATTTTTAACCGCAATTTTTAGTTCTTTTTTAGAAGAAATAAGAGTTCCAATGACATAATTATGGTTTTCAATACTCATTTTTGCTTCCTGAATTTTTATAGCCCATTCTTCATTTTTGTCACTCAAAAAACACCAAGCAACAGGATAAGGCGATAAACCTCTGATTAAATTGATAATTTCTTCTGCTTTTTTTGTCCAATCTATTTTGCAATTTTCTTTGTTTAGTTTGAAGGCTGTTTTTAGTTCAGGATTGTCATTTTGAATTGTGGTGGTTAGATTTTCTTTTTCGATTAGTGCGAGCGTATTCAAAACGGTTTCACTTCCTAAATCCATTAATCTATCATGAAGTTTACCAGCATTTTCCTCCGGATTAATTTGTGTTTCAGCACTTAAAATTACGGCTCCAGTATCTATTTTATCATCAATAAAAAAAGTAGTAACACCTGTTTTGGTATCTCCATTTATTATTGCCCAGTTAATGGGAGCGGCGCCACGATAATTTGGTAATAAAGATGCGTGTAAATTGAATGTTCCTAATTCTGGCAATTTCCAAACTACTTCGGGCAACATTCTGAAGGCTACTACAATTTGCAAATTGGCATTCAATGCTTTTAATTCCGATAAAAAATCTTCGTCTTTTAAATTCATGGGTTGTAATAAAGTGAGATTATGGTTTAATGCATATTCTTTTACAGCCGAATATTTTATTTTTTGACCACGACCAGCGGGTTTGTCGGCAGCTGTTATGATACCTACGACTGTGAAATTTTTTTTGATAATGGTGTCTAGAATGCCAACAGCAAATTCAGGAGTTCCCATAAACACGATTCGTAATTTTTTCATTATGATTATTTTTTAGTCAAAAAATTAAAATTAAAAACAAAAGGTCAAAAGAAAATTTTGTCAATATTCATTTTTTTTGAAACCATTGAGGTATTAAGTTTCATTAAGAATATTACAAGACTTAATTTCCCTTAATATCTTAATGGTTTAGAATAAATTGTATACTTATTTTTTTAGTGAATATTGATTGTTTGGTTTGATTATAATAGTATCATTTTCCAATAAATTTTGCAACGCAAAGATAATAGTGTCTTGGGAGTTTTTAGTAAGCATTTGAATTTTCCTTGAACTTAAATCTTCCTTTTTTAATAGCTCAATAATTTTTTCAGAAATAAGAGAAGCATCCGTTGAAGTATTTTTTTGAGAAATACAATACGAACAAATTCCACAATCTGTTTCGGAAATTTCACCAAAATAACTCAGCACTAGTTTGTTTTTACACGATTTAGAATCGTTTATAAAATCTAAAACCGAATTGAATTGAATGATTTTTTGTTTGTTTTGAGCTTCTAAATATTTTACTACTCGATTTATTGTTCGTTCATCTTCTCTAATTTCGTTGAAAATCAAACTAGAATCATTATTTTTTTTGTGGTATTCAATGACATTCAATTGGTATAATTTTTCTAAAATCGAAAAAATAAACGATTCCTCACAATCTGATTTTTTGGCAATTAACGAAATGTTTACGGCTGTTTTTGTTTCGTAAATGCCAGGATAGGTTCTAAGAATTGATAGAATTGCGGGTTCTTCATTGGGGTTTAAACTCAAATAACGAATGACTTCTTTTGATGGAATTATGAACCTCAAACTTACTTTTTCTGAAAATTCTTGAGTTAAAGTTAGTACGCCTTGTCGGTCTAAAAACTGAATAGCATGGAAGGTTTTTAAGGTTGGGAATCCATATTTTTGACAAAAATGATTCAAGTTGAACGATAATTGCTCGTTAATTCCTTCGCCATAAGCTATTTGAAAATAATTACAGAGTTTGATATAAATTTCTGTTAGTATTTTTTTATCAGGAAGAACATGAATAAATTGATTTTGTGCTTGAAATATATCCGAAGGACTTTTGAGCAAGATGGCAAAAGATTTTTCACCGTTTCTGCCCGCACGCCCTGTTTCTTGATAATAACTTTCCATACTCTCGGGAAGCTGTGTGTGGATAACTGTTTTTACATTCGATTTGTCAATTCCCATCCCAAAGGCGTTGGTGGCAACCATCACTTGAACTTTGTCATTCATCCAAAGATTCATTTGTTTTTCCTTTTCTTTTGCTGATAATCCACCATGATAAAAAGTAGATTTAATTCCTAAATTTTCCAATTGCAAAGCCAATTCCGAGCATGATTTTCTATTTCGTACATATATAATAGAAGGTTCGGGATTTTTATCCAAAATTTGTTTGATTCGATAAAATTTGTCTTCCACTTCAAAAATCATGTAGGCAATGTTTTTTCTTTCGAACGATTTTCTAAAAACAAGAGGATGATTCATGTTTAATTGAAGAATAATATCCTCAAGAACTGAATTGGTCGCAGAAGCCGTAAGTGCTAGAAAGGGGATTTTTGGGAAACTCGTTTTTAATTGGGAAATTTTAAGATAGGCTGGACGAAAATCGTGACCCCATTGCGATACACAATGCGCTTCGTCAATAGCAATTAAATTAACAGGAAGTTTTTTAATTCGATCTAAAATCCAATCCGACTGCAAGCGTTCGGGCGATAAATATAAAAATTTATAATTGCCAAATTCACAATTATCAAGTAAGTTGCTAATTTCGTACTCTTTAATTCCTCCCATTAATGCGATGGCTTTTATATTTCGGTTTTGCAATTGCTGCACTTGATCTTTCATTAGCGCTACTAAAGGAGAAATTACAATGCAAATTCCTTCTTTTAGCATGGCAGGAACTTGATAACAAATCGATTTTCCTCCACCAGTGGGTAGTAATACAAAACTGTCTTTTCCTTCAAGAACCGAATCTATTATTTCGTCTTGTGGCTTTCTGAAGGAATCGTGATTCCAATATTTTTGAAGGATTTCTAATGCCGTTTGCATTTGTAATTAAAAGGATGTTACTTTTTTAAAGTGTTAAATTCGTGTGCTAATGTACCTAAACTTATTCAAATTTTGATTGAAGATTTGAACATAAAAAGGGTCTTTGATTTTTAAAAAATCTACTTTCTAAAATCTATTATTATTAATCCAAAACAGTATATTTGCTTTTATTTTACTTTACGAATGGAAAACAACACTCAAGATTTTTATGAAAGATTAAAAGTAGAGTTGGATAACAGTTCTACTTGGCCTTCAGTATATTTATTCAAATTTATTGTTCCTTCCGAAAATGACAATGTCTTTCAAGTGGAAGAAGCCTTTAACCGCATGGGAGCTGTTATAAAAACAACCAAATCTAAAACTGGGAAATTCACAAGTATATCAATCGATGTTACTATGAATAATGCTCAGGAAATAATCAATAAATACATCGAGGTTTCTAACATAAAAGGTATTATTTCCCTATAAATATGAACACAAAATATATAAAAGAAGTGGCGAATGATGTTGTTTTCAATTTAGAATACAATGCCGAAAGAACTCACTTAATCATTCCAGAATATGGAAGACATTTGCAAAAATTAATCAATCAAGCAACTGCTATTAAGGATCGTGAAGAACGAAATAAAACCGCCAAATATATTATTCAAGTAATGGGGAGTTTGAATCCTCATTTGCGTGATGTGCCCGATTTTCAACACAAATTATGGGATCAAATTTTTATTATGTCTGATTTTAAATTAGATGTAGAATCTCCTTATCCTGTTCCCACTCGCGAAGTTTTGCAACTGAAACCAGATGGTTTAAATTATCCTCAAAATTATCCGAAATATCGTTATTATGGCAATAATATCAAATACATGATTGATGTTGCCAACAAATGGGATGATGGAGAAATGAAAGATGCTTTGGTAAAAGTGATTGCCAATCACATGAAAAAATCTTATTTGAGCTGGAATAAAGACACCGTGAAAGACGATGTTATTTTTGAGCATTTATATGAGCTGTCCGACGGGAAAATAAATATGCTTCAAAGCACCGAAGAACTTTTGACCAC
>CAMAWK010000093.1 GCA_945861915.1 Flavobacterium psychrophilum
GCTCCAACGGAAACAAAAGTAAGGTATGCGGTAATTTATGGTTCACAAAACGGCAGTAAATTGAATACCGATGATGCTTGTCAAATCATTGACAAAATCGTTTTGGATGACAACCTAATTTGTATTCCTTTAGAAAAAATAAAAAAAAATAAAAACTACGCACTCACTTTCATTGATTTTTATGGAAATGAAAGTAGCAGCACCAATTTTAATTTACCAAAAGAAATAACCAACTTTAAATCAAATTAATTATGCAAAATAACAAAAATCCTTGGTATTGGATTCCTATTTTAAACTTCGCTTCGGGATTGCCGTATGCTATCATTATTTCGGTTTCGGTTTTAATGTACAAAAGTTTAGGTATCAGCAATGAAGATATTGGAGTCTATACCAGTTTATTGTATTTGCCATGGGTAATTAAACCGCTTTGGAGTCCGTTTATTGATATTTTTTCTACCAAAAGAAAATGGTTTTTGGCTATGCAAGGGATTATTTCTATTGCTTTTATCATTGTGGGATTAACCATTCCTATGAATAATTTTTTCATATTAAGTTTGGCTATTTTTTGGGTGGCGGCTTTTGCTTCTGCCTCGAATGATGTGGCTAGTGATGGTTTTTATTTATTAGCATTAGAAAAAGAACAACAATCCTTTTTCCTTGGAATTCGTAGTACCTTCTACCGTTTATCGATGTTAACTGGAAACGGATTAATTGTAATTATTGCCGGTTTTTTGGAGGAAAAATATGGTGACAGCACCAAAGCTTGGTCTTACACTATGATTTTGGTCGGACTTCTAATGACAATCATTACGATTTACAACTACTTTTCTACACCAAAAACAGAACCTAATATTCCAAAAACAACATCAGAATCAAAAACTGACACTAGTTTTATAGCTGTTTTTTCTAGCTTTTTTCAAAAGAAACAAATTGGTTTAGTACTGGCATTCATTTTATTATTCCGTTTAGGAGAATCTCAGTTATTAAAAATGCTAACACCTTTTTTAGTTGATGATAAAGCAAAAGGAGGCCTTGGATTAGCTACCGAAGATGTCGGAATTATTTATGGAACTTTTGGAGTTTCTGCTCTAGTAATCGGAGGGATTTTGGGTGGAATTGCGATTTCAAAACAAGGATTAACAAAATGGATGCTACCTATGATTTTAATGATGCACTTGCCTATTATTGGATTTATATTGTTGTCTCATTTTCATCCAACCTCTTTATTTTATGTGTATCTAACTATCATTGCAGAACAATTTGGCTATGGTTTTGGTTTTGCCGCTTTTATGATGTTTTTGATTCATGTAGCCGAAGGCGAATCGAAAACATCCCACTACTCTATTGCTACAGGTTTTATGGCGTTAGGAATGATGCTTCCTGGTATGGCAAGTGGGTTTATTCAGGAGTATTTGGGTTATACCAATTTCTTTATCTGGGTTTTTATTGCCACAATTCCGGGATTGATTTTATCGCGGTTTTTGATTTTTCCGAAGGATTTTGGAAAAAAAGTGGAGTAAAAATTCCTAATTAAAAACCTTAAAAAGCATTTCTCGTAATAAATCCGAAGTGGATAAAGCATTGGCATTTACTCCTTTGCTTTTGATGTCTAATTCTCTTAATGTAGTAACGATTTGGCTGACCTTTCGCATCGGATAATTTTTTAAAGCCACATCATAATCCTTTAGAAAATAGGGGCTAACTCCTAGAACTGTTGCTGCATTTCGGGGGTTTTTATCTTTTAAACCGTGGTATTTTAATATTTTAACAAAAAAACCAAAAACCGTACTTGTGGTTACAACCAAAGGATTTGCTTTCTGATTTTCGGCAAAATACTGTACTATTTGATAGGCTTTCAATTGATTGCGAGAACCCAAGGCATTTAACAATTCAAAATTATTAAAGTCCTTACTGAAACCGATATTTTCCTCAATATGCTTGGGAGTAATTGTACTTCCTTGCGGTAATATAATTTGTAACTTTTCGAGTTCATTGCTTATTTTACTCAAATCAGATCCTAAAAACTCGACTAACATAGCATTGGCTTTGGGTTCAATAGTATAGCTTTTACCCGATAAAACACGTTTAATCCAATCGCCCACTTGGTTTTCATAGAGTTTTTTACTTTCTAAAACAACGCCTACTTTATCCAATAATTTGGTCATTTTCTTGCGTTTGTCCAATGTTTTGTATTTATAACAAAAAACCAAAACAGTACTCATCATCGGATTTTCGACATAACTTTCGAGTTTATCAATGGTTCTTGATAAATCCTGCGCTTCTTTCACAATCACAACTTGTCGTTCTGCCATCATCGGATAGCGTTTTGCTGTGGAAACCACCTCTTCAATTGTTACATCTCGACCGTATAAAACAGTCTGATTAAACCCTTTTTCGTCTTCAGACAAAAGAGTATCTTCAATATATTGCGACAATTTTTCAATAAAATAAGATTCCTCCCCCATCAAAAAATAAATGGGTTTGATGTTTCCATTTTTTATGTCATTGACTATTTTTACTACTTCGTCCATATTCGATTTTAGATTTCAGACTTGAAAACTGGAGACTAATTTTATACTTTTGCCTTATGCAGCAACTTAATTTTCCTTTGTATACTTTTCGTTTCAAAAATAGCGAAAATAAAGTGTCTATTTTTGATGAAATTAGGAAAAAATTTATCATTCTTACGCCTGAAGAATGGGTTCGTCAACACGTTGTTCAGTATATTTTACATGAAAAAAAATATCCAAAATCCTTGATTAATGTCGAGAAGTCTCTCAAAGTCAACGGACTAACCAAACGTTATGATATAGTCGTATTCAATCCTGACGGCAGTCTTTTTCTTTTAATAGAATGTAAAGCACCCGAAATTAAGACTTCTCAAAGTACATTCGACCAAATTGCCCGTTACAATATGACCTTAAAATCCCAGTATTTAATGGTAACTAATGGTCTGAATCATTACTTTTGCCAAATGGATTTTGAGAACGAAAAATATGTTTTTTTGAAAGAATTGCCAGATTATCAATTGACAAACAATATTATTTAAATGAAAATAGCTGTTGTCATACTTAATTGGAATGGAACAAAATTGTTAGAACAATTTCTACCATCGGTCATTCAATTTTCTGAAGAAGCTACTATTTATGTGGCTGATAATGCCTCGACTGATGATTCTGTAGCCTTTGTAAAAGCTAATTTCCCATCTATAAAAATCGTTCAAAACAAAAATAATTTTGGTTTTGCGCAAGGATACAATGAAGCTTTACAACATATTGATGCCGAAATTTACGCCTTGGTAAATTCGGATATTGAAGTAACTGAAAACTGGTTGAAACCAATCATAGAAACTTTCGAAAATGAAACACAAACAGCTGTAATTCAACCTAAAATTTTAGATTACAAAAACAAGGAATACTTTGAATATGCAGGTGCAGCTGGCGGTTTTATTGATCAATATGGGTATCCGTTTTGTCGAGGTCGAATTTTTGATACTTTAGAAAAAGACAAAGGACAATACAATGACGAATGCGAAATTTTTTGGGCATCAGGTGCTTGTTTTTTTATCCGAAGTTCTGTTTACAAAGAATTAAGTGGTTTTGATGCTGATTTTTTTGCGCATCAAGAAGAAATTGATTTGTGTTGGCGTGTAATTAATTCAAATTATAAAATAAAATACAATTCAAAATCAGTTGTTTATCATTTGGGCGGTGCCACTTTAGATAAAGCAAACCCTAAAAAGACAAAATTAAATTTTAGGAACTCTTTATTAATGTTGACCAAAAATCTACCTCAAAACAAATTGTTTAGTATCCTTTTTGCACGTCTAATTTTAGACGGAATTGCAGGAATACAATTTCTAATTACCGGAAAACCAAAACACACTTGGGTAATTTTAATAGCACATTTTGAATTTTACAAATTTTTCAGGCTTATTTTTAAAAAAAGAAGCAAATACCAAACACAAAAATACTATAAAACAAAAAGCATCGTTTATTTATATTTCATTAATAAATTAAAACTATTTAGTAGTATATTTGAACTTACTAAATAAAAATACTAATTCACAAATAACCTCTAATTAAATTCTACATTTTATGAAAAAAATTGTCGTTGCATTCTCGGTATTCATGCTTTTGACTTCTTGTGTAACCAAAAAAAAATACACAGCTCTTGAAGCTAAAAATAAAGAAACGCAAGATTTATTAAATTCTTGTACCGTAAAATTAAACTCTTGTTTAGAAGAAAAAGCAGGTTTAGCAGCTACTGTTGCTAGTTTGAAAGACTACAACCAATCTTTGACCAACACTTCGAAAGATATGGCAATATTATCGACTAAAAGTGCTGAAAACATTGAAAAAGCATTAGAATCAATCAAAGAAAAAGATTTAAAAATCACTAGAATGCAAGATGCTTTAACTAGAAAAGACAGTGTAACTCTTGCTGTTGTTACTAGTTTAAAAGCTTCGGTTGGAATATCAGATCCAGATATTGAAATCAATGTAGAAAAAGGAGTTGTTTTCATTTCTATCGCCGACAAAATGTTATTTAAAAGCGGTAGTTATGATGTAACTGATAAAGCAAAAGGTGTTTTAGCAAAAGTAGCAAAAGTTGTAAACGACAAACCTACTTTTGAATGTATGGTTGAAGGTCACACTGACAATGTTCCGTATAGCGGAAGCGGTGTTTTGATTGACAACTGGGATTTAAGTGTAAAACGTTCTACGTCAATTATTCGTGTTTTAACAAAAGAATTGGGCGTTAAACCTTCTCAATTAATTGCTGCTGGTCGAGGTGAATTTATTCCGTTAGTAGAAAATAATTCTGCTGAAAACAGATCAAGAAATAGAAGAACTCGTATTGTGGTATTACCAAAAATTGACGAATTCTATGAAATGATTGAAACTGAAATGAAGAAAAAGAAATAGTTAGCAGTTAGAAGTTAGCAGTTAGCAGTTAGCAAAAAAAACGAAAACGTCTTGAGAAATCAAGACGTTTTCGTTTTAACCCTTGTATAAGATTAGGTTTTATAAATAATCCAATGCTCTTTCTAAAGCCATCCCCCTTGATCCTTTAATCAACAAGGTAGAGTTTTCAATATTTAAACTTGCTAATTCTTTCGACAATGATTCGAAAGTTTCATGAAAAAACAATTTATTGTTATCGATTTTATTAGCATAAAATTCATGTCCAACTAAATAACAAATCGATTGATTGGCATCCTTGAGTAAATCAACAATTACTTTATGTTCTTGTTTACTTTTTGTACCTAATTCGAACATATCGCCCAAAATCATTATTTTATTGGTTTGGTTTAATTGAATAAAATTTTCGATTGCAACGCTCATGCTACTAGGATTCGCGTTGTAGGCGTCTAAAATAATTTGGTTAGTTCCTTTTGTTAAAAGCTGCGATCGATTATTCTGTGGAATATAACTTTCTAAAGCCTCTTTTATATCCTCATTCTTTACCCCAAAATAGATTCCTATTGCAAGTGCTGCGTTAACATTGTTTGCGTTGTAGAGTCCAATTAAATGTGTTTTAATATCTAAATTTGCATAGCTAACTTTCACAAAAGGATTGGCTTCTATAGATGTAATAGTTACATCCGCATTAGCATCATCAACACCAAACGAATAGGATTTTAAAAGTTTTGATTTTTCTAGTTGAATGGCATCATTGGTATTTATAAAGGCGTGCTTTTCATTGGCAGAAATATAAGTATACATTTCGCTTTTACCGATAATCACTCCTGCTATACCCCCAAATCCTTCTAAATGTGCCTTGCCAAAATTAGTGATATAACCATAGTCTGGATTGGCTAATCCACAAAGAAATTCTATTTCTTTTTGATGATTGGCTCCCATTTCCACAATTCCAAATTCAGTTTCTGAATTAAAAGATAATAAAGTTAATGGAACACCAATATGATTATTCAAATTCCCAACAGTTGCTTTTGTTTTATACTTCTTTGAAAGAACCACATTGATAAGTTCTTTTGTAGTCGTTTTTCCGTTACTTCCAGTCAGAGCAATTATGGGCAATTTTAGAAAAAGCCTATGAAATTTTGCTAATTCTTGCAATGCGACTAAGCTATCGTTTACAAGTATGGTTCTATGATCTAGATAAAAATCTTCATTGTCTATAATTACATACGAAGCTCCTTTTTCTAATGCTTCTTTGGCAAATGTATTGGCATCAAAATTTGCTCCTTTGAGAGCAACAAATAACGAATTGATTTCTATTTTACGAGTGTCGGTTGAAACTGAACTGCATTTCAAAAACAAATTATGAATACTTTTAATGTTCATATAGAAAATTATTAAAATAACAAAAGCCCTAAAAAGGGCTTTTGTTATGCTGTGATATAAATTTAATTTTTAGCCGATTTTCTTTTTTCGAATTTTGGTCCAACTTTAGACATCGCACATCTAAATCCAATGTAATCGGTTGCTACATCTTGAGGTAAATACCTTCTTTGTGCTGGGTCTAACCAATAGGATCTATCTCTCCAAGAACCTCCTTTATATACGCGAACATTGTCGTTTATAAGAGTGGTTCTTTTATTTGATTTATCATATTTACGAACCATATTTCCTAGACTGTCTGTTGAAATATTGTGTTTAGGCGAATTATACATTTTAAACTCATCTTTTTCATCTTTAGTCTCTGAATCAGAATCATTTTGATTGAAATATTTTGAAGACAATTTATCTCCATCCCTGTAATTTACGTTATCGCTTTTGTCAAAATTTTGTCTCAAATAGGTCTCTTGCTCGTCAACTGGCACTTGCACAATTTGCCCTGGATAATTTCTAGCAACAATTCTACCATTACTTAAAGTATCATACTTGATATTATCTTTAGTAACCACTTCAATTTTTCCGTCTTTTCCGATTTTATTTTTAGTATATTGATTTCCTCTAAAATAGTTAAAATCATTGGCTTCGTTATCTACTATTGGTCTGTAAACATCTTGAACCCATTCGGCTACATTTCCTGCCATATCATACAATCCAAAATCATTAGCTGGATAAAATTTAACTAATTGTGTTATATCAGCACCGTCATCAGACCAACCAGCAATTCCCCCGTAATCTCCATTTCCTTGTTTGAAATTGGCTAATTGATCGCCTTTGCTTTGTCTTTTCCCAGAGCGAGTATAACTTCCTGACCAAGGATATTTTTTCTGACCTTTATAAATGTTGTATTCCCTTTGTCCTACATCAGCAGCAGCAGCATACTCCCACTCTGCTTCTGTTGGAAGTCTGTATTCCGGCAAAACAATTCCTGATGATCTTGTAGCATAAAGTCCTGTTTGAGTAGTTGGTGTTGCTTTGGTACTTTTACTTGAAACAGCCTGTCTCCCTTTGGGTCTTTTTAATGCCAATTGATCGTTTTTTGCACCATAGGCTAATGTTGGTGCTGCAAGATAGGTTTCTGTATCAAACAAACTTTCGGCATCTACATCATTTGTTTTTGCATTTTTCTTAGCAAAACCGGCTTTTTCAACCAATGCCTCATTTACTCGCCCTGTTCTCCATTTACTAAACTCGGTAGCCTGAACCCAATTGACTCCTACTACCGGATAATTGGCATATGCTGGATGTCTCAAATAATTATTAGTCATGGTTTCGTTGTATCCCAATCTATTTCTCCAAACCAATGTGTCAGGCGAAGCACCTACATAAATATTTTTATAATTTTCTTCTGTTGGAGGAAATATTTTTTTAACCCAGTCTAAATACTCTAAATACATGAAGTTAGTTACCTCAGTTTCATCCATGTAAAAAGATTGAACGTGTTGCTGGGTTGGAGTATTGTTCCAATCATGCATAACATCATCTTCAATTTTTCCCATTGTAAAAGTACCTCCTTCTACAAAAATTAAACCTGGCCCTGGGACTTGCTTATTATTAGCCATTGCTTTTTTGCCGTCAACATTCCAACCTGTAGCTCTTGAACCACTTTGTGAGCTTGACTTCTTACTACAACTAGCAAACCCTACAATCAATAGTAATGATAAAATGATTCGTAAGGTCATAATTTTTTTTACTTTCATACTCTTTAGTAGATAATAATTTAGATGGTGCAATATAATAATTAACCGTTAAACTGCAACACCTTTTTTTGAATAAATTAGATTTTGGGGTGTCTATAAAACTAGAGCACTTCTGAAAAACGCAAATTTATACTATTTATTATTTAATTGCATCCTAAAGATTTAATTTTACTTTTTGTAATAATTTATAATTATTACCGTTAAAAGGTAACTATGAAAAAAATATTCATTTCTTATTTAATTCTAATTTCGTTTATTTCTTTTGCACAAAACAAAGGAGATATTAGTATTGATTGGCTTAAAAAAAACGAATTAAAAATAGGTAGTTCAACAATAAATGTGCCTGTTTTTACTGGTAAAAATTATAATTATGATTCGTCAAAAAAATCAATTCATTATATCTTAAATCTTACCGAATCAGGCTCTTTTGATGGGAATGCTATTCAAATTTCAAATCTGGTTTATGAGACTTTATCACAATCTCAAATTGGCGATTTAGATGTAGTAAACATTCCGAAAAACCCATCTGAAACTCTTAAAATAAATATTTCAAGAGACGAAAAACAACTTTTTCTAGTTCTTTCTCCAATTGTTAAAGACGAAACAGGTTATAAACGCATAAAATCTTTTTCTTACGTTGTTACTGGAAATTCTTCTCGGATTAGTTCTCAAAAAAACACTTCAAAAAATACTGCTGTAGTAACAAATTCAGTTTTGGCAACTGGAGATTGGTATCAATTTTATGTTGAGAAATCAGGGGTTTATAAAATTTCCAAAAGTTTTTTGCAAAGTTTAGGTTTTAATACTAACGGAATTAATCCGAAAAAAATTAAAATTTACGGTAACGGAGGCAGAATGCTACCACTCTCTAACAGCATCGATTACCCGTCTGATATTGCTGAAAATGCTATTCAAATCATTGGCGAAAGCGATGGTGTTTTTGACAACGAAGATTTCATCCT
>CAMAWK010000094.1 GCA_945861915.1 Flavobacterium psychrophilum
GCAAATGCAAGTAATAAAAACTTAAGTTGGACTTCGAATGATACAGCAGTTGCCACCGTAAGTGCAACAGGAATGGTTACTGCCGTTTCGATTGGGACAGCTACCATAACAGTAACTACCGCGGATGGTGGAAAAACTGCAACTACGGCAATTACTACAACTGGTCAGGTATTTGTGAACAGTATAACCGTGTCTCCTACTACTGCAACAATTGCAATGGGTAACCAGCAGCAACTTACAGCAACTATATTACCAGCAGGTGCATCGAACAAAAATACAACTTGGACCTCGAGTAATACCAATGTGGCAACCGTTAGTTCGCTTGGATTGGTTACTTCAGTAGCAGCAGGAACTTGCACTATTACAGTAACTACTCAGGATGGCGAAAAAACGGCTATTGCTGTTATAACTGTAAATCCACGTCCCGTAAATAAAATTATTTCTACTTGCGACTCGAATAGTGGCTGGACATCGTCAAACACACTGACTGTAAACAGCACCGACAAAAAAGAAGGAGCTGGAAGTCTACAATCGGCTGGGTCAAAAACAGATGAATTTACAAGAGTTTTTTCTACACCTATTAATACCGGTTCAACCATACAAGACGGAAATCTGCAATTCTGGTATTTTGTATCGGATATAAGTGCATTCACTGCAGTTAATCAAGTTGAACTAGGCAGTGGTGGAAAAGCCGATACAAATGAATTTAACTGGAATATTGGTATTGGCAGCTTGCAAAATGGATGGAATTTAGTAACATTGCCTTTTAGTACTGCTACAATAACGGGTGGTACCCCTGATTTGAGCGCCATTAATTGGTTTCGCATTTATCGCGCAAAAGGAGCAAGTGTTACTACTAAAATTGATCAAATTATTGTTGATGGCACGTTATCAAACACAGATACACATATTTTATTATCAGGTGTTAGTGTTTTTCCAAATCCATTAAAACAGGACAAGTTTACTATAAAAGTAGATGGCGCAATTACCTCTGAAATTTTTAAAGTAACAATTAGCAATCTTCAGGGGCAAGTAGTCTATCAAACCAAATTTTCAGCCAAAAATTTCATTGAAATAAATACTACTGGTTTGTTGAAAAGCGCTGTATATCTGGTTTCGGTACAATCGGGACAAAAAATAAGTACTACAAAACTGATCGTACAATAAACAAGTATTACTAACAAAATAAGCTGGATAATCTCGATTAAAATAGCATAAGTAAAAATGAAATATCGTTTATATAGAAAGAGTATCCTCTTTATTTCTATTGTTGTTCAAGTCGTTACGTCCAGATCAATTGCACAAGATTTAACTAAAAATGTTAATCCTTTTATTGATACGCATAAATCGCGTTGGTTTTTCTTTGCTTCTGCTGCCCGACCATTTGGCATGGTGAGCTTAAGCCCGGATACTTGGGTAAAAGGCGACTGGAAAGCAGGATATCTTTATGACACTCTTTCAGTAAGATGTTTTTCGCATGTGCACGAATGGCAATTGTCGGGCATTCCTGTAATGCCAACTGTTGGTAAATTCAAAGGGCATTTGGGAATGGAGGCTTATAAATCTTCTTTCAGTCACAGTGACGAATTAGCTCGACCCGGTTACCACAGCGTTTACCTTAAAGATTACAATATCCGTGCAAAGTTAACATCAAGCAGCAGAGTGGGCTTTCATAAATATACATTTCCGAAAGATACTACCAAATATGTTATTTTCGATGTTGGCGCTCCTCTAGGGCAAGGGCCTATGGATTTAGCCATGGTGCAAAAAATAAATGATTATGAAATAGCCGGTTACAGTTTAATGGCTTCCAATATTCGTCGGTCAAAACCAACCTATGTGTATTTTGTTGCACGCTTTAACCAACCAATATCAAAATTTGGAACTTGGGAAAAAGGACAATTACCCAACTTGCAATCGAAAAGCATACAAGGTGAGGGAGTTGGAGCCTATGTCAATTTCGATAAAAATCAGAGCAATACATTGTTAATGAAAGTAGCTATTTCGTACACGGGCATTGAACAAGCCCGTTTGAATATGAAAAGTGAAATAGGGCATTGGGATTTCGACCGAGTTGTTGCTGAGTCGAACAAGGAGTGGAACAATTATTTGAGCCGTATAAAAATTAAAGGCGGTACCGAAAAACAGAAAGTCAAATTCTATACCGATCTCTGGCATTCTTTACTCGGTCGTAAAATTAGTAGTGATGTAGATGGGAAATACTGCGACATGACAGGGAATTCTCCAGTTATTCGTCAGATTGAGCTTGGAGCCAATGGGAAGCCCAAACACAATCAATACAACTTTGATGCGTGGTGGGGAAGTCATTGGAACCTGAATGTCCTTTGGTCGATGGTTTATCCTGAGATTATAGATGAATTTTGTGCCAGTATGGTGGAAATGTATAAGCATGGGGGTTTAATTCCCCGAGGTCCGTCGGGAGGGAATTATACCTTTGTAATGATAGGCGACCCTGCTTCATCGTTCTTTGCTGCGGCTTACAACAAAGGCATACGAAACTACGATGTACAAAAAGCCTACGAAGGCCTTTACAAGAATGCATTCTTAGGTGGAATACGCGACCGTGCCGGTTACGAAATTGGGGAAAGTCCCAAAGGTGGAGGAATGGATTACTATCTCGAACGAGGCTATGTGCCCGAAGGTATTGAAGGCAAAGGAATGCATCTTGATGGCGCTTCTATGACTTTGGAATATGCCTATCAGGATTGGTGTGTTAGTCAATTGGCAAAAGCACTTGGAAAAAATTCGGATTTTGAAATGTTTAGTAAACGTGCTGAAAATTACAAAAACCTTTGGAATCCACAAACGCAGTTTATGCACCCACGAAACATTGACGGAAGCTGGATTGCGAATTTTAAACCCATTGGCGAATCATTTAATTCACTAGGATTTTGTGAAAGCAACTCCGCTATTTACACCAATTTTGTTCCCCACGATTTAGCCGGGTTGATCAATTTAGTTGGAAGTAAAGAGAAATACACTCAATATCTTGATAGTTGCTTTGTTAAAGCCAAACCAAACCACTTCATAGCGCCCCATAACAATCATGCTATCAGCCGGGTAGATTACGAAAACCAGCCTTCGTGTCAGATGGCTCATCTGTTTAATTACAGCGGTGCGCCATGGTTAACGCAAAAGTGGGTCCGCGAGGTAAAAGAAACTTCATTTGGCGATGTTACACCATATGGTGGATATAATGGCGATGAAGATCAAGGACAAATGGGCGCTTTGGGGGTATTGATGTCAATCGGATTGTTTCAAATGGATGGTGGTGCGTCGGTAAATTCGCAATATGAAATTACTTCACCAATATTTAATGAAATTAAAATACAGCTCAATACTAAATACTATCATGGAAAGAGTTTTGTCATCAAAACAATAAATAATTTACCTGAAAACAACTATATTCAGGGTGCTGAACTAAATGGGCAAAACTGGACAAAATTTTGTTTTCCTCATGAAATTTTCGCAAAAGGAGGTAGTCTTAAACTGATATTGGGGAAACAACCAAATAAAAATTGGGGAATATAAGAATAAAAATAGCAACTCAAAACGCCCTATTCTACCCAAATAAAATTGCAAAAAAACAGAATAATATATTATAATAAAAAAATTAGTACAATGAGATTAAAATTTTTAATAGTATTTTTTTTAACTAAAAGCCTACTAATTAACGGACAAGTATCTATGGATTTAACCAAGTATGTTAATCCATTAGTCGGAACCGATTCAAAAAAAGAATTATCGAATGGGAATACTTATCCCGCCATTGCTATGCCTTGGGGAATGAATTTTTGGACACCCCAAACTAACAAAATGGGCGATGGTTGGTGCTACCAATATGCTGCTAACAAAATCAGAGGTTTTAAACAAACACACCAACCATCACCATGGATCAATGACTATGGTGCTTTTTCAATTTTTGCAACGACCGAGAATTTGGTTTTCGACGAAGAAAAACGGGAGTCGTGGTATTCACACAAAGCGGAAATTTCTACTCCTCATTATTACAAAGCGTATTTGGCTAATTACAATACAACAGTCGAAATTACGCCTACTGAAAGAGCCGCTTGCTTTAGAATTACCTATCCACAAACAGATAAAGCCTATTTAATTGTAGATGGATTTTTTAAAAATTCTTATATCAAGGTTTTGCCTAAGGAACGTAAAATTATTGGCTTTGCCTGTAATGCCACAGGTGGAGTTCCGTCTAATTTCAAGAATTATTTTGTAATATATGTTGATAAGGATTTTGATCAATCCTTTACGGTAGAAGATGGGGCTATTTTGGAGGATAAATTGGAAGTTGAAAGCAAACATTCGGGCAGTATAATCCGCTTTAAAACAAAAGCAAACGAGCAGATAAATCTAAAAATCGCCTCTTCATTTATCAGTTTGGAGCAAGCTGAACTTAACCTTGAAAGAGAAATTGGAAATAACACTTTCGACCAGATAGTACAAAATGGCAAAGCGGAATGGAACAAGCAATTAAGCAGAATCTCCGTTGAAGGCGGTACCGATGCGCAGCTGACCACCTTCTACTCAGCTATGTATCATACCATGCTTTTCCCACGCAAGTTTTTCGAATTCGACAAAGGCAATAAAATTGTTCACTATAGCTCCTACAACGGAAAAGTGTTGGATGGATATATGTTTACCGATAATGGATTCTGGGACACTTTCAGAGCAGCATTTCCGCTATTAACTATCGTATTTCCGGAACTAAATAGCCAGATTATGGAAGGGTTGGCAAATACCTATAAAGAAAGTGGTTGGTTACCCGAATGGGCTAGTCCAGGTCATAGAGATTGTATGGTTGGCTCCAATTCAGCCATTCTTATTACGGACTCTTACCTGAAAGGCATTCCGAATAAAGAGATAAACACGCTTTACGAAGCTATAGTAAAAAATAGCCAGAACGAAGGACCATTAAGCTCTGTAGGGAGGTTTGGAGTAGATTATTACAACAAATTAGGCTACGTACCCTATAATGTGGGGAAAAAAGAGAATACAGCCAGAACATTGGAGTATGCCTTTGCGGATTACAATATTTGGAAACTTTCAAAAGCGCTAAACAGACCACAAAGTGAAATTGACATCTTTGCAAAAAGAGCTCAAAACTATAAAAATGTATTCGACAAATCAGTGAACTTTATGCGAGGCAGAAACGAAGACGGTACGTTTCAATCGCCTTTCCAACCTGATAAATGGGGAGATGCCTTTACCGAAGGATGCTCATGGCACTGGACTTGGTGTGTGTTTCACGATGTGCAAGGTCTTATTGATTTGATGGGCGGAAAAACTAAATTTATTGAAAAAATGGATTCCGTTTTCGTAGCACCTCCTACTTTTGATTATTCGTATTACAAAAAACAGATTCATGAAATTACTGAGATGTTGATAATGAACATGGGGCAGTATGCACATGGGAATCAACCCATTCAACACATGCCTTACCTATATAATTATGCTGGCGAACCTTGGAAAACACAATATCATGTCAGAGAAATTATGAATAAATTGTACACACCGGCACCTGACGGACTATGCGGCGATGAGGATAACGGACAAACTTCAGCTTGGTATGTTTTTTCGGCTGTGGGAATGTATTCGGTTGCACCAGGCACGAATCAATATGTGCTGGGAGCGCCACTTTTTAAAAAAAGTACACTTAAGCTTGAAAACGGTAAAACATTTGTTATAAATGCTGGAAATAATAGCGCAGAAAATCTGTATGTACAAAAAGCAAGACTAAATGGCAAAACACACACAAAAACCTATTTGAATCATTCTGATATTACAAATGGTGGAACATTTAATTTAACAATGTCTTCGGAACCGAATAAGAGCAAAGGAGTTAACGCAAGCGATTTCCCTTATTCAATGACCAACGAATTAAAGCCAAGATAAAAACATTAGCAACAATAACTTTTTTGATTATAAACTTTTCAGATATAGAGCCAACTTGATTTTCGATATGCTAACTTAGCCATCACAGAGAGTTAAGAAATAATCTTATACGTATAAAAAAAATTAGGGTTTTCACAAACCATATTTTTTTAAAACTTACACTCTTTACGGGATACTACCTCTTAATAAATGCTTAATATGCTTTTTATTGATTTTCTTTAGCTCTCGCAATTTAAATTACTTCAAAATAAACATTTTTTAGTGTTTTAGGGCACAGCTTAATTTCCTAGTAGTACTATACCATCAATTCTAGTAGTTACGCTACCAGTCTTTAGCCCGTGTATTCTAAACCAATTTATGGCACCCAAATTTGGATTTCCAATTTTAGTTGCGGTTGAAGTATTTAATATAACTAAATTCCAACCATTTACTAAGCCTGTCAGTGTCCAGTTGTACTCATTGGTGTCAGGAACTCCAGAACTCCCTATTTCTACTTGATTTTTAGTTGTTAACTTGGACGCATCCGAAACATAGTACCAAAATTGTAATGTAGCTCCTGTAGAAGAGCCAACGGTATTGTATGCTGGAGAAAACACCCTTGAAAATTCTACAATTTCGGGACCCGTAAATTCAAGACTACTCAAACCCTGCTTTTTATCTACACTGTTAAGAACTAACGTGCAGTTACATAAACTCCAATTTGTCTTTGAATCGCAATTGTCTAAATAATTTTCGGCACCAATTGCTATTATTGTATTCGGGGTTACATCCCCAAACCATTCACCACTAACTCCTCCTTTCAATAATTTCCATTGAAAATTATTATTTCCTACAGTACTGGGAGCCGTAATCGCAAATTGGAAAGTTTTTTCTTGACCAGGTAAAATAGCATCGGTATCAGACAACTCGACTCTATTTAAACCCCATACCGTATTATCTTGCGTATTTTGGCTACCCAACTTATAACCGTCTGCCTTAGTCCAAGTAGTCGATCCTATATTTTTCATCGTAACATTTACAGTGGCGTTTTGGCTAAGTCCCAGGAAAGCAGGAACATTTTGCTGTGCTATAAACTCTGAACCATTACCTGCTGGCGTAACTGGAACAGTGGGTGATAAAAGTTTGCCATTTCCAGCCCAACTTGCCAATTTGGTATAAATATTTCCGGTTCTTTGATCTGGTATTGTGATGTTTGAAACTGCTGCGCTTCCAAGCCTGTCTTCCAGTTGTTTCAAATACAGACTCCGTGTATGTGTTATAGGACTGCCTATACTTTCATAATACCCAGTGTAAACGCCGGGTTGATTATGGTTAATATAGCCGCTAAGTACTTCTGTACCTGTACCACCGATTATATAATTTTGGAATCCTAGGGGTGTATCACAAGTAAAATAGGGAGACACGGTATTCCAAGCTAATTGTGTAATTCCTGCCCAACCATGACCTGATCCGCTGGCCCCTCTATGTTCACTAACAGCCAATTGGGTTTCCATTTTACAATTATCATACAAAGTACCCATTGCCCAACGTTCATGAGGGCCTTCTGTACTCCCCTTTAATGACAAACAATCTACATATGCATTCGGTCCGGGTATTCTGGCGTGAGTCACAAAATCATGTCGTCCGTCGTTAGCATAACAACGCTGAAAAAGAACAAATTGAGAATTTGCATCGAGGTTGAAAGAATAACGATATCCTCCACTTTTAGGCCCATAAGGTTGAACATAAGCGCAATCTTCCACTGTAACAAATTTAGAACCCCATGTTGATACACATGAATACCTGGAATGAACAGTAGTAACGCCATGTACCCAATAGTTTTCTCCAAACCATACTTTTACTCCATGTTCAAGACGGTTCGTGGCAGTTGAAGCGCAAGTTGCAGTTACACCAGGGCCTTGGAGACGAAGATCTTCAACTCCTACATTAGTTAACCGGCCTGTGACGGTAAGTTTTCCTATTTGACCTAAACCGTATTTGGTTTGCATAGGCATAACAACCGGTGCATCAATAGTGATTGTGCTGCCGTTAATAGCAGTAATTTTTCGTTCAAATTTAACAATATAAGTAGTCGTGTCCCACAGAAGATCACCAGCACCAGCATTCAAATAAGTATTGACACTAATGTCGGTTAGCCATTGAGCGTTTGGGGAAAATCTAAGTGTTATCAGATCACCTACATTAAAATTGCTTGGGGTTATAACATTAAAACTCTTTGCTCCGGTACCCACATAAGAATCAGTAATATTGGTAAAATTAATTGTTTGTAACGTTGGATCGTTCGCTGGTTTAACATCTATAATTGTATGTTTACTTTCCAGACTGGAAATAAGTACAGTACCGTTGGTTCCTTGACCTTCGCCGCGTAAGACAACTCCGCTCGCGGAAATTACCAAGGCAGTTTGACTGACTGTATAAGTGCCGTCATTCAAGTAATATGTACCTGCCTTTAGCAGTATGGCGCCTCTGAAACCATTTGAATCAAGAGGTAACGCGCTTACCCTGTCAATAGCATCCTGAATCATAGCTCTTGACGTTCCGCTTGCAGGTGGCATTAAAGTTTCCCTAACAGGCACAATACCAACAGGTAAGGCGACGCCCCCGCCCCCGTAACCACACATTGAAAAATCCGGAATAATGTTAACATTATTTGTCTCGCCTTCATTTGCATGCATGGTATAAACAAGTTTTCCGTTTGTAAGATTAACATATTGGGAATAACAGCTAAATGCAGTTAAAAATTGAAATGCTAAAAAAAAGTGTTTGATTTTCGTCATGGGAATAAGTATTAAGTTTAATATATTATGTATTAATTATCGTAAATATAAAAGCAATGAATTAATTTTTTATTAATTAAGGATTAATTTGAAAAGTTATTTAATTAAAAATGCCAATAATTAATAATAATCATTTTTGAGTATTTCAGGCTTATACTTAATTTCCCAGAAGTCCTATATCATCAATTCTAGTAGTTACGCTTCCATTCTTTAGCCCATATATTCTAAACCAATTTATGGCACCCAAATTTGGATTTCCAATTTTAGTTGCG
>CAMAWK010000095.1 GCA_945861915.1 Flavobacterium psychrophilum
TCTGTAAATCGATATTCTAAAAATGCGTGGGTGTTTCTGGCTTGAAAACGGTTGTTTTCTCTCCAACCTTTAGCCGAACGAGAATGATTGTAGACATAATAAGAGAATTTTTTATACTTTCCGCCAATAGCGTTAAAGGAGCTAACCAATCCAAAACTACCTACTGTGTTTTGAGTTTCAAAAGAAAATGGTTTGTTTTTTTCTGTTTTTAAAACATAATTCAGCATTCCTCCAAATTGTGGTCCAAATTGCAAAGATGCACCACCACGAACAATTTGAATCGTTTCTACAGCTTCTAAAGGCGGATTATAATAAGCTTCAGGATATCCAAAAACATCCGCAGAAATATCGACTCCGTTTTGGCGTGTATTCAATTCCCAACTTCTGTTTGGACTTAAACCTCGAACGCCCACGTTGATTTGTAAACCAGAACCCTCATTTTCCCAAACAGTAACTCCCGGAATTCGAGCAAAAACCTCCCGAGCATTGTTGTTGGTTAAATTGGCATTAAGATTCGAAAGTTTTAACACCTCGTTTTTTTTACCTGAAAACAGTACATTGTCTTTAGTTTCAGGCATCCTTTCCGGGCTTTGGTTTTTGGCAATGATAACTACTGCTTTTAATTTTTGGATGGTATCATTTGAAGATTTTGTTTTTTCTTGAGCATTTATAAAAAGAGTACTCAGAAAAACGAAGGGAATAAGAATGCGATTCATGGGTTTTTATTTTTATTTGCCGCAAAGATAAACCTTATTCTTATTTAGACAAATTATAAATAATAAAAATTATATTTTTTTTTAAAGTCAATCTTTGGAATTCATCCACAATAAAAAAAACCGCAAAAGTCTGGAAACTTTTGCGGTTTTACGCTGTTTGTTTTCAGCGTTTTACATTTTCAAAATACTTTTATATTCAGCAGTGTTATTCAAAATGTTGACCGCTTTTTTAATTTCAGAGTTGTTTTTGAGGTAATATTGATACAATCCTTCTTGGTATTGGTAGCGTTTTATGATTTCGTCTAGCATCAAATTCTTGATTTCCTTTTGGTATTTATCCAATAAATTTTCTTCACTTTTTTGAAGTGCCGTCAGTAATAGTTGGTACTCTTTGTTGATGGTTTCGTCTATTTTTTCTTTTTTGGCTGCTGTCAAAGTTTTTTTCAAAGCCAATTCGGTTTCCGTATCAAAAGAAAATTTTTCGGCTTTTAGAAAGGTTTTAAAATCCAAATAATCGGCATCAGAAAGGCTTGGGATTTGATTTCCCAGCGTCGGATTTTTGTAATAATAGCGAGTGGCATAATTAAAAATTCCATCGTTTTTCACCAAAGCATCCATAATCGGATTCGATTTGGTTTCTTCTAATTCTATATCAGGTTGAATGCCGCCGCCGTCATAGACTGTTCTCCCTTTTCGGGTTTTGAAGGCATTGTAATTTTTGGCATCGGTTTTTGTGGCAACACCATTTTTGTCTTTATTGCTATAATCCAATGCTTGAATACATCTTCCCGACGGCGTATAATAGCGCGAAATAGTTACTTTTAGTTGTGTTCCATACGTTAAATCGACTGGGCGTTGCACCAATCCTTTACCAAAACTACGGCTTCCAACCACCACAGCACGGTCTAAATCTTGCAAAGCTCCTGAAACAATTTCCGAAGCCGATGCACTTTTCCCGTTGACCAAAATAACCAACGGAATTTCAGTATCTACTGGCTCTTTCGAAGTTTTGTAGGTGTTGTTATGCTTTTCTATTTTTGATTTTGTGGTAACAATAATTTCATTTTTTGGAACAAATAAATTACAAATATTGACCGCTTCGTTTAATAAACCTCCTGGATTTCCTCTTAAGTCTAAAATGATTCGTTCTGCTCCTTTATTTTTTAATTCTTCTAAAGCTTCTTTAGTTTCTTGTGATGCTTTTTTGGTGAAATGAGTCAGAACAATATAGCCTGTTTTGTCGTCAACCTTTCCGAAAAACGGAACCGATTTAATTTCTACTTCGTCCAAAACGATTTGAGCCGTCATGGTTTTCCCTTGACGAATGTATTTTACATTGACTTTGGTGTTTTTGGCTCCTTTCAAAAGTTGCGAAGCATCGTCTTTAAAATCAGACAATAACACATCGCCAATTTGGATAATTTCGTCCCCAGCTTTGAGTCCCGCTTTGTCGGCAGGAAAATCTTTATAAGGTTCTTTGATAATTAATTTATCTTCTTTTCGGGTGATTTGCGCTCCAATTCCGGTGTATTCTCCCGTGTTGTTAATTTTAAATTTTACGACATCTTGCTCATTAAAATAAACAGTGTAAGGATCCAAACTAGCCAACATACTCTTGACGGCTTTGTCCATCAAATCGCCTGGATTGGTGTTGTCTACATAATTTTTATTGAGTTCTTTGAATAGCGTAGTAAATATTTCGATTTGTTTGGCAATTTCAAAGAAGTCATCTTTAAAACTAACGCCAACAAATAAAAATGCCGAAGCAACTACAGGAATTAGGTATTTTTTTTTGAATAAAGAGATCATTTATGCTGTTTTTTTCTTAAATCGTTTTCTTATAAAGTACACTGCCGTCGCTAAAATAATCAGAAAAGGCCAAATACTAAGTAATTCGATGAAGAAATTGGAAACAGAATTAAAACCTGAAGTAATGGCATTCCAAATTTTTGAACCATATGAACTAGTTGCACCGCCATCTTCAGCCACTTTTTTATAGAATTCAATAGTAATTGTACTCATTGAAACTTGGCCTTGCATGTAGCGCAATTGTCCTTCTTTGGCTTCTATTTCCTCGCGAATTGCCGAAAGCTGCGCTTCTATTTCCAACATTTCGGACACTTTATTTGCTTTATTTAAAAGTTCCAAATAACGAGTTTCTAGAATTTTTTTAGCTTTCAAACGAGCGTCAATATCAATATATTCCTCGGTTACATCTTGAGACGAAATTTCTTTGTTGTCAAAATAAGAAACGCCTTTTGAAATATCATTCAAAAATAAATCAAAATTTTTGCTAGGAACTCGAACCATGATGCGTCTGTAAACCGATTCGTATTCTTTGCCTTCATTATCATTTTGAATAAGGGCATTATGTGTTTTTACAGCCGTTATCATTTGGTTGTAAGTTGCAGCTAAATCATTGGTTTCAAAACGAATATTTCCTATTTTGATGATTTTTTGTTCTGTTTTTTCAGCAGAAGTTTTTTCCTCTGCATTCGTTACCACAGGTTTCATGAATTTTACTTGATCAACTTTTGAATCTTCTTTAGGAGGAAGTTCTAAAGGGGAAATTGCAAGTTCTTCAGAAGCTTCTTCCGCTTTTTTACAACTAGAAAAGGAAAAGAGAAATACGAATAGCAAAAGAATATTTTTCATAATAATATGATTTAGAACATCAGAACGTAAAAATTATGAGTATTAGTATTTTGTAGCTTATGTCTAACTTTCACTTTTTATTTGAATAATGAATTTTTCAAACAATTGAATGGTTTTGGTATGTATGTCTTCGTATGTCAAACGATCTTTGGTTTGGTAAAATAACATAAAAGCATGGGGTTTTTCTAGGTTTTCTACTAACAAATGCTTGTTCAATCGATAGGTTTCGCGCAATACTCGTTTGAAATAATTTCTATCAACGGCATTCTTAAAATATTTTTTAGAAACCGAAACGCCCATTTTTATTTTCTGTCCAGACTCTTTTTCAATGCCATAATCACTCTCCACATACACCAACCGCAACGGATATTTTGACACCGATTTGCCTTTAGAAAAAAGTAAATCGATAGTGATTTTACTTTTTAGTTTTTCGTTTTTTGGATAGGAGAAGTTCATTTTTTCGAATCAATGTCAAAAATAGGGATAAACAAAGGTACAATCTAAATCAAAAAACAAGTTCTAAAAAAATTGTTTTTAGTTCACCACTTGCAAACGCTATTTTTTTAGAGTTTGTATAGACGTTTGAGCAGTCTAAAGGATAACTTACCTACTGAGTGGGGATTTTTCAACATCATAAACTCGTTTGTAAGCCATCAAAAAAATTAATTTTGTTCATTCAACAAAAAACCTCGCTTAAATTGCTTTTAACGAGGGCGTTTTTCTATTTATTTTGATCCCGATGCTCGTGATAGTTTTTAAATGAGATTGTGCAACAGCTACTGCTGTTGTGAGCAGTTTTTTTATCTACATTCTAAAAAAAACTTTGTAAAGCAACAATTGATCCATTTCCAGCAAAAATTGCCATCACAATCCATTTGATGTTTTCTGTCTGCTGAATCCAGAGTAATTTGAACTCGCGTTTAAGTTTAAACTTTTGAATATAATTGAGTTTAGCATATAAATCTAACCTGGTTTTAAACCTAACATTGATTTTTTCAGTAAAAATTTCTTTGTTAGTATCAACGAAGCGAAAGTCAAAAACAAAAGGATATTCATAAAAACTGTTTGTATTATCAATTTGCGTTCTGTCGAATTCAAGACTTTTCCCCACTATTCTTGCGTCACAAAAGAACATTAACTTTGTTCTGTAGTAATTGTGACTTTCCATTCGATATATTTTTATTGGATATTTTGACATTGTTATAGTTTATAGGGATGTGTCTTAAAATTGCTCACAACTCATAAATATACGTAACTTTAAAAGTTGGAATATATTTAAAGTAGTTATTATTAGTTTGTTTTTTCGAACATTCCAAAAATAAGAAAAATAGTATTACAAATTATCAAAGGTGGGAATTTGCAATCTATTTCCATCCCAATTGGCTTCTGGAAACATAAAACCATACTTTTTTAGGATGTAGCTTTTTTTCGTTTTTGGAGATAAAATGGAATTCTGCCTTATCATTGAGGATAAATTTTTAAAATTATATTTCTTATTTTTACCATTCAATTTGTACTAATGCAAAAACTACTTTCCTATCCACTATCAGTTATTTATTATTTGTGTTTTGGGCTGTGTTTGGTTCTTTTTCATCCCATTCAATGGATTTGTTTGAACGTTTTTGGCTACCAAGTCCACAAAAAAAGTGTCGATTATTTGAATTTCTTACTCCTTCTATGCACCAATTTGGTGGGAACCACATACACATTCACAAACCGAGAATCGATACCCAAAAATGTGCCGCTGATTTTTGTTTCCAATCATCAAAGCATGTATGATATTATTGCTATGATTTGGTATTTAAGAGATTTTCATGCTAAGTTTGTTAGTAAAGCAGAGTTAGGCAAAGGCATTCCGAGTGTTTCTTATAATTTACGACACGGTGGTTCTGTTCTCATTGACCGAAAAGACCCAAAACAAGCCATTCCGATCATCAAAGGACTTGGAGAATACATCGATAAAAATACTCGTTCGGCAGTTATTTTCCCAGAAGGAACACGCTCTAAGGACGGAAAACCCAAAGAATTTGCTCAAACAGGATTGAAAATATTGTGCAAAAATGCTCCATCGGCTTTTGTGGTTCCCATTACGATAAATAATTCATGGAAAATGGTAAAATTTGGATTTTTTCCCGTTGGTTTGGGAAATCATCTTACCTTTACAGTTCACAAACCAATTTCGGTAAATGAAACCTCTTTTGAAGAGTTATTTATCCAAACCGAAACTGCCATTATTCAAGCTATTAAATAAAGTATAATAGATTTTGAATTTAGAAAACACTAAATCTAAAATCTCCAATCTAAAATTGAAAATGTCTATAAAAAACATTCGATTAGAAGTCATGCAATTGTTAGAGAAAAACGTCAGCGCTTATGTTGACCAATATCTAATTCCTGTTGAAACTATTTGGCAACCCTCCGATTTTTTGCCTAATTCAGAAAGCGATACTTTTCTAGAAGAAGTAAAAGAATTGAGAGAAATCTCCAAAGATTTACCGTATGATTTTTGGGTAGCTATGGTAGGAGATATGATTACCGAAGAAGCCCTGCCAACCTACGAAAATTGGCTAATGGAAGTAGAAGGAGTCGATAACGAAGGAAGAAATGGCTGGTCACAATGGGTTCGACAATGGACTGGAGAAGAAAATCGTCACGGCGATTTGTTGAATAAATACCTTTATTTATCGGGACGTGTAAATATGCGCGAAATCGAAATGACAACCCAACATTTAATTAGTGATGGGTTTGATATTGGCACAGGAAGAGATCCATATAAAAACTTTATTTACACTAGTTTTCAAGAACTAGCTACTTATGTTTCGCACAATCGAGTGTCGCAATTGGCCAAAAGTTATGGCGATGCAAAATTGTCGAAAATGTGCAAAATGGTAGCCGGAGACGAAATGCGTCATCACTTGGCGTATAGTGAATTTGTAAATCAGATTTTTAAAATAGATCCTAGCGAAATGATGTTGGCTTTTCAATACATGATGAAAGCCAAAATTGTGATGCCTGCCCATTTCTTGAGAGAATCTGGTCAAAAAATTAGTTCTGCTTTCGAACATTTTTCGGATTCAGCACAACGAATTGGGGTTTATACCGCCAACGATTATGTTGATATTATGCAAAAACTCATTGATAAATGGGAGATAGATAAAATTGGAAGCTTGACTGACGAAGCCGAAAAAGCCCGTGATTATTTGATGAAATTACCTGCGAGAATGGCACGAATTTCCGAAAGATTAGTTATTCCAGAAGAATCCTTTCAATTCAAATGGGTAGAACCTGCTAGATTGTAAATTTCAGATTTCAGAATGCAGACTTTTGATTTTTGAACTTGATTTTTTAAATTATTGAATTGCCAATTTTTGAATGTAAAATTTTAAAAATTGGCTTTTTTATAAACATTTTACATCTATGATTACCCCCGATTTACTCCAAAAAACCATCCTTTTTGTAAAGCAAAAATTAGAAAATGCCGAAGGCGGTCACGACTGGTTTCATATAGAAAGAGTGTATAAAAATGCTTTGTTAATTTCAAAAAATGAAGTCTGCTATTCAACGGTTGTTCAACTCTCTGCTTTGTTGCACGATATTGCTGATAGTAAATTTCATAACGGCGATGAAACTACTGGACCCAAAGTAGCACGTGATTTTCTTGAAAATGAAAAAGTTGACGAAGCCACAATTCAGCATGTAATTAATATCATTGAAAATATTTCCTTCAAGGGTGGCAATACCGAAAAAACATTTTCTTCCATAGAATTTGACATCGTTCAAGATGCTGACCGTTTGGATGCTATTGGTGCTATAGGCATTGCAAGAGCATTTAATTACGGAGGTTTTAAAAACAGACCTATGTTCGACCCCGCAATAGCTCCAAATCTAAAAATGAGCAAGGAAGAATACAAAAAAAGCAATGCCCCGACACTCAATCATTTTTACGAAAAATTATTACTTCTAAAAGATAAAATGAATACCCAAACGGGAAAACAAATTGCCCAAAAACGACATCACTTTATGGAAAAATTCCTTTCACAATTTTACGCTGAATGGGATGGTGAGAAGTAGAATTTCAGATTTCAGAATTTTCGGTGACAGTTGTATAAATTATCGTGAATTTTAAAAATGAAGTTTTATTTTGTTTATTTTTGAGATTCTCAAATCCCAAAAAACAAAATTTAGGTTGTAAATTTAACTTTCCAACATTCATAAATTAACCCATAAAAATGAAAAAATCCCTTCTATTTCTTGTTTTGACTATTAGTTTATTTGTCAATACAGGAATCGCACAACCACAAAAACAGACTTTCACAATAGGAAATAAAGAATTCTTGTTAAACGGAAAACCTTATATTATTAGAGCTGCGGAGTTGCATTATGCTCGTATTCCAAAACAATATTGGGAACAACGAATTCAGCTTTGCAAAGCGATGGGAATGAATACAATTTGCATTTATTTATTCTGGAATAGTCACGAACAAAAACAAGATCAATTTGATTTTTCTGGACAAAATAACATAGCTGAGTTTGTTCGATTAACCCAAAAAAACGGAATGTATTGTATTGTCCGACCAGGTCCTTATGCCTGTGCCGAATGGGATATGGGCGGTTTGCCCTGGTGGTTGCTAAAGAAAAAAGATTTAAAAGTGCGTGATATTTCGGATTCGTTTTTTATGGAACGAGCCAAAAAATTTATTGGCGAAGCAGGAAAACAACTAGCGCCATTACAAATCCAAAACGGAGGAAATATTATTATGGTTCAGGTCGAAAACGAGTATGCAGCCTATGGGTCTGATGGAACTTATATGGCGGATATTCGCGATATTGTGAAATCGGCTTTCGATAAAGTGCAACTTTTTCGTTGCGATTGGTCGTCTAATTTTAACAAATATAAAGTAGACGGAGTAGCCACCACTTTGAATTTTGGTGCAGGAGCTAACATCGACAAAGAGTTCAAAAAATTTCAAGAAGTTTATCCTACAGCTCCTTTAATGTGTAGCGAATATTGGACGGGTTGGTTCGATCATTGGGGAAAACCGCACGAAACACGTTCGGTTGACAGTTTTATTGGTAGTTTGAAAGAAATGATGGATCGCAAAATTTCATTCAGTCTGTATATGGCTCACGGAGGTACTTCGTTTGGGCAATGGGGCGGTGCAAATGCAGCTCCATACTCGGCAATGGTGTCTTCCTATGATTATAATGCACCTATTGGCGAGCAAGGAAACACAACCGAGAAGTTTTTCGCCATTCGTGATTTGTTGAAAAATTATTTACAGGAAGGCGAAACTTTAGCCGATATTCCAGCTGCAATGCCTGTTATTGAAATTCCGAGTTTTGAATTAAAAGAGAGTGCTTCTCTATTCGAAAATTTGCCTGTTTCGAATAAAACAGAAAACATTCAACCAATGGAAAGTTTTGACCAAGGTTGGGGACGCATTTTGTACAGAACAAAAATTGCAGCTTCTTCGACCAAACAAAAATTAGTTATAACCGAAGTACACGATTGGGCTACGGTTTTTATAAATGGTACAATCATCGGTAAACTAGACCGTCGAAAAGGGGAAACAACACTTGAAATTCCTGTTCAAACTGAAAATGCACA
>CAMAWK010000096.1 GCA_945861915.1 Flavobacterium psychrophilum
ACTGTTAAAAAGCGGACTAGCACCAAATAGCAATATTCTTGCTTTCAAACCTAGTGCACTTGCTTTGGTAAAGCGACCATCATCATTTTTATTTTCCATTGTCCAAGGAAGATCTACTGCTGCATCTTCAATTAGTTTTACTATTTTATCCAAGGTTTCTAGAGAAGTTAATCTTGGAGTGCTAGGTGTTTCAGTTGCAGCAACCGTTTTTTCAATCCATGGTAAACCACCGTAATGACGATACATATCACTATAATGCAAAGCAATAATCATTTTTGCTTCAGCTTTCATTTGTTTAATTGCTTGCGGAGAGGGTGCATCGGGAATACGGTCTGCATTTTCAATTATAGTATAACAAGCTCTAATCGCTGCCCAATTTCCTCTTCCACTGAAACTGTATTTTGTATCAAATGGTTTAACCGATTCAAGTGAGGCATTATAAGCAGGATTAAGATTGTAATAAGTTCTATTCACGGTTCCCCATGTTAATGAGTAGGTATGATTAAGATCTGTTAATGACTCTAAAATGTCAATAGCCATTTTAAACCCTTTATTTGTTTGTGCTGTTGGAAGCCCATAAGGAAGTGAGGAATAGGCTGACGTTAGATACCGATTGGCATACAAATAAGAACCAAAAATAGTGTCTTTGGTAACGTCGGCACCACTATCATCTTTATCTAAAAATTCATTTCCAAATTCTAGTTTTTCACAGCTAAAGAGTAAAAGCATAACTAATGCAATACTCGATAATATTATTTTTGCTTTCATGATTTTTATTTTTTAATGTTATAATCTATTTATAAGAAATTTAGTTTAACTCCTAAGTTATATAATTTAAGTAGTGGGTATTGCGGTCTAACAGCCCTTGCTTCAGGATCAATAATATCCAATTTAGAAAATGTAAATAAATTGTTCGCGTTAAAATACAATCTAAAAGTTGAAATACCCATTTTTTTGAAAAAACGTCCCTTGAAATTATAGCCTGTCTCTAATGTTTTTAAACGAATGTAAGAGGCATCCCGAATCCAGAAATCGGAAGCAAGTGAGTTATTACTATTTCCATTAAATGATAATCTAGGAAGTGTTGCAGTGTTGGCAGTTTCAGGAGTCCAAGCATTATCAGCGAATGTTTGTAATAAACCACGTGTTCCATTTTCAAAAGGAGTATTTAGAGTATTTTCTAGCAGCCTAGAAGTGTTCGTTGCTCCTGCCCATGCCATATTAAAATCGAAGTTCTTTATATTAACATTTAAATTGATTCCAAAATTATACATAGGATAGTCAGGAAAACCAATGGCTGTTTGATCATCAATATTAATAACCCCGTCGTTATTCAAATCTTTGTAAATTAAATCTCCTGGTTTAAGATTTTCTAAAAAGTCAGGTACATCTACTAGTGTGCCATTTGTTTTATTTAATTCTACAAATTCTAAATCAGCTTGAGTAAAGAATCGATCATATTTATAACCAAATGGTTGTCCTACAGATTGTCCAGTTCTAAATTGATAGGGTTGATTACGTGGTACCTCTTCTTGATAAATGATTTTGTTTTTGGTATAACTCATGTTAAGGTTCAGTGCAAATCCAAAATTTTTATTTTTTTGTTGTTTCCAATTGAGTTCGACTTCATACCCTTTGTTTTCAACAATTCCCACATTCACAGCTGGTGCAATGCTAGAGGTTCCATATATTTCAGGTAGTAGTCCACGCTCAGTTACTAAAATGTCTTTTCTATTTTCTTTAAATACATCTACAACTATTCCGAATTTATCTTCAAATAGTTTTAATTCCATTCCAAGATTTTGTTTGGTCGCTTTTTCCCATGTTACGTTTGGATTCCCCAATTTATTTTCTATTGCCCCAGTTTGATTTGCCGATACATCAGTACCAAAATTATACCCAGCACCTGTATTTGATGGATCAAAATTATCTGGCAAGTAAAGAAAACGTGTACCGCCAATTCTGTCATTTCCTACAATTCCATAAGAATATCTGAATTTTAAAAAGCTTACTACTGGCAGCGCTTTCATGAAATTTTCTTTACTGACAACCCAACCCGCAGAGACTGCTGGAAAAAAACCAAATCGTTGCGATTTTTCAAAATTCTCGGAACCATTGTAACCAACATTCAAATCGGCAGAATACTTATTGTTATAATCATAAGTAATACGACCTGCTATACCTACTAAACCTCTAGGTATTTCTTGAAATGAAGTAGCTACTCCATTGGCATCTTTTGGAAAATATTCTTTTTGTTGATTGTATAATAGCAATCCACCTAAATTATGCGATCCAAATTTACGACTGTAATTTAATCGACTTTCAATATACCAGTTTCTACCTTGTCCTTGAGATTCTCCATAACTATAATCTGCGTCAGAACCAGAAGGTTGGAATATTAAAAGATTACCATCTTCACCAGGAAGTAAAGGTCTGTTTGGCACATCCTTTAAGTAAATAGGGTTGTATCTTCTAATAGAGCTGAGTGCTCTTGTTTTGGTATGTGAATAAAAGGTATTATTAGATAATTTCACTCCTAAATTCAGCCCCTTTACAAAACTTAATTGTTGTGTAATATCCAAATCAAAATTGAGCCTGTTTTCGAGAATATTATCATAACCAAATCCATAAAAAGGGTCTAGTCCATGATTTTTTTGGCCATCTATGTATGTTGCATCATTCACTATATATTTTCCATCCACAATACCTGGACTTCCAAACGGTGCAGCCCAATAAATACTTCTAAACAATAAATCTAAACTCGAGTCAGCTTTGAATCTGGGTTGATTTCTTACACCAACTTGACCACCTATTGTTAAACCTATTTTTGTTGTTTTTGTAGCCTCAATATCAAGATTTACCCTGTAGTTGTATCTATTAAAGGAGAAATTAAAATCTCTTGTAGCTTCAAATGTTTTAAATAACCCGTCTTGACTAAGAGCTCCAAGTGAAGCAAAATACTTTACTTTATCACTTCCTCCTGATATATTCACATTGGCTCTGGATTGATCAGCAAAAGGTTTTAAAAGATAATCTAACCAATCTGTATTTGGAAAAAGAAGTGGATTAGAATTAGTTCTAAATGCCTCAACTACATGAGGTTTAAATCTTACTAAATTTTCAGAAACTCCATCATTTAATTCCGATTGATTCCATACTCTCGCATAAGTGTAACTATCCGCGAAATCAGGTAATTGATTAGCTTCTTGCAAACCCTTTGAATAACTCGCTGTAATGTTTGCTTTACCCAATTTCCCTCTTTTTGTAGTTACTATGATAACGCCATTTGCACCACGTACTCCATACACTGCTGTAGCAGAGGCATCTTTAAGTAAAGAAAAAGTTTCAATTTCATCAGGATCTAAACTGGTAAATGGACGTTCAACACCATCCACAATTACCAATGGTTGTGCTCTGTCTTCTGAAAGAGAGGCTATACCTCGAATAAAAATTCTTGGATCGTCACCACCCGGTCTACCAGAGGCTTGTACGGTGGAAATACCCGTAATTTGTCCAGCCAAACTATTCGCAATGTTGGCACTTGGAGATCGACTTAATTGTTCTGAATTTAATGAAGTAATAGCTCCTGTTTGAGTTATTTTTTTCTGTTTTCCATAAGCTACAACCACAACCTCGTCAAGACCAGTTGAACTTGAATTTAATTTCTGATTAATAACTGTTTTGCCATTTACAGCAACCTCTTTTGAATCAAATCCAATGGAACTAAAAGTCAAAACCCCTTTTGGAGATATGTTCAATTTGTAATTACCATCCATATCAGTTGTTGTTCCCTTTTTTGTTGCTTTCTCGATGATATTTACACCGGGAATTGGAATTCCTTTTTCGTCGGTTACTGTACCTGATATTTGTATTGATTGGGCTAACACTGAATGACTCATTCCAAGTAAAATCATTAGTGATAGAAATAAATAAATTCTTGTTTGTTTTAATCTCATAGGTTTAAATTTATTTGTAGTTAGTTCTTGGTTATTTCTGATATTTATAAGATAATTAAGTAAATTTTATATTTTAATTAAAAAGTCTTTTTGCTTAATTAACTATATATAAAAAAAAACAAAAATAATTATCGATTACTGAATATTAATTTAAAAAAAAAATTTAATCACTTAACACAAAATTAAAGTAAAACCATCGGTAAGTAAAGTGTAAATAATCCAAATAATAGGTCAAATAGTTCATTTTAGATGAAAAATGATGATTTATAAGGGGTATAATCGATTTAACTAGTTTTTGAAAAGTTAACATAACAATTAAATACAATTGGAATTGATTTTACTAAACGACTACTATTTATCTTATTTTTAAATTGAAATTTTAATACCATTTTAGGTTCATCGTTTGGTTATTGCAAAATTTAATTCAATTTGAAGTTAATTTGTAATTTTTCTAATTCTGTCAACAAATTATTAGAGATTTTGATTTTCAGTTTTCGACTCGGCATCGATAATCGAGTGATAGTTTTAGTTTCTTCTTCTGCTTCATTAACCGAAAATGAATCGATTAAAATTGGTTCATCATCTTCAGAAACTTCTTCAGAATAATCTACTTCTGTCTCTGAAATTACCTCTTCAAATAAAGCTGGTTCAAAAGCGGTTTTTGGCATTTCGCTTTCTGAAGAAATTGTTTTTACAACGAGACTTTTTACAGTTTCTGTTTCCTCCACTTCAAAAACGACTTGGTTTTCACCTTTATTGCTTTGAAAAACAGTATTCAAATTGGTAATTAATTCTGATTGTAAATCATTTATATTCAATTTAATAACTAATTTTTTGGCAAAACTTGGTAGTACATCTTGCAAGTATTGAATAGTCGTAAATTGAAGTTTTGGCTCTCCTTTTTTGCCTGTTTCACGGTCGGCCCAACCCTCTTTTACTAACACTTTTATGTACGTAAAATTATTTTGGATCAAAAAATGACGAAATTTGAGATACTCTTCTCCAAAAATCCGAAACTCATAGCTTTCATCATAGCCTTCGAGTGTAAAAGCGCCCCAACCTTTGCCATTTTTAGCAATTCGATGTTGAACATTGTTGATGATGCCACCAAAACTTAAATTTTTGTTGATATTTTGATCTAGATTTTTCAAAGAATCTAAGCTCGAATTACAGAAATAATCCATCTCAAATTTATAATCATCCAGCGGATGTCCCGAAATATAAATTCCGACTACTTCTTTTTCTTTCGCTAGTTTTTCCATCGTGCTCCATTCCTCGCAAGGCGGCACCATAGGTTCGGCAATTTGAACATCGCTACTTTCACCAAACAAACTTACTTGTGCAGAGTTTTCGTTTTCCTGAAACTTAGCGCCATATCTTATTGCTTTTTCGTAAAAGGTAATTCCGTCTCCATCGTCATGAAAATATTGGGCTCGACTTGTGCCAATAAAAGAATCGAAACCGCCTGCCAAAGCCAAATTCTCGAATGCTTTTTTGTTTGCGGCTCGTAAATCTATTTTTTTTGCCAAATCAAAAATCGACTTGTATTTGCCTGTTTTCCTGTTTTCAATAATGGTTGCCACCGCACCAAAACCAACCCCTTTTACAGCTCCCATCCCAAAACGGACAGCATAATCATCATTTACAGTAAATTTATAAAAAGACTCATTTACATCGGGTCCCAAAACTTTCAAGCCCATTCGTTTGCATTCTTCCATAAAAAATGACACTTGTTTGATGTCGCTCATGTTGTTAGACAAAACCGCCGCCATATATTCGGCAGGATAATTGGCTTTTAAATAAGCGGTTTGATACGCAATCCAGGCATAACAAGTAGAGTGAGACTTGTTGAAAGCATATTCGGCAAAGGCTTTCCAATCGTTCCAAATTTTTTCTAATTTGTCTTTGGGATGTCCTTTTGCCATCGCTTGTGTAATAAATTTCGGCTCCATTTTTGCCAAAACATCAATCAATTTTTTCCCCATGGCTTTTCGCAAAACATCAGCATCGCCTTTAGAAAAATCGGCTAATTTTTGTGACAAAAGCATTACTTGCTCCTGATAAACGGTGATTCCGTAGGTGTCTTTTAGTAATTCTTCGCAATCGGGTAAGTCATATTCTATGGGTTCTTCGCCATTTTTTCTTTTTACAAAACTCGGAATATACGCTATTGGACCCGGACGATACAAGGCGTTCATGGCTATTAAATCTGGGAAAACAGTAGGTTTTAATTCTTTTAAATATTTTTGCATGCCAGGACTTTCATACTGAAAAATCCCTACTGTTTCCCCACGCTGAAACAATTCGTATGTTTTAACATCATCAATCGGGAATTCATCGGGATTGAGGTAGATGTTGCTTCGATATTTTACTAATTTAACAGTGTCTTTTATCAAAGTCAGGGTTTTTAAACCCAAGAAATCCATTTTTAACAAACCTGCACTTTCTACCACCGAGTTGTCAAATTGTGTCACATATAAATCAGAATCTTTGGCAGTCGCAACAGGTACAAAATCGGTAATATCGCTGGGCGTAATAATCACACCACAAGCATGAATTCCTGTGTTTCTTAGATTTCCCTCCAATACTTTGGCTTGTTGAATGGTTTCTCCACCCAAATTACTTTCGTTGGCTAAGCCAATTAATTCCTTGATTTTTTCAAATTCCTCAGGACGAACCGATTTTTTAATGGCATCGTCTTTTTCTACTAAAAACCGAGCTAAATTCCATTTAGACGGCATCATATTCGGAATTAGTTTGGCGATTTTATCGGCTTCGAATAGTGGTAAATCCAGCACACGAGCTGTATCACGAATGGCAGATTTGGTTGCCATTTTACCGTAAGTAATAATTTGAGCCACTTGTTTGGAACCGTATTTTCTAATCACATAATCCATGACACTGCTTCGACCTTCATCATCAAAATCAATATCAATATCGGGAAGTGAAACCCTATCTGGATTCAAAAAACGTTCGAAAAGTAAGTTGTACAAAAGCGGGTCGATATTGGTAATTCCCAAACAATAAGCCACCACAGAACCCGCTGCAGAACCCCGACCAGGTCCAACAGAAACCCCCATTTTACGGGCTTCGGCAATAAAATCTTGTACAATCAAAAAATAACCCGGATAACCCGAATTTTCAATAGTCAATAATTCAAAATCCAATCGTTCTTGAATCGCTGGTGTAATTTCGGGATAGCGTCTGTTGGCTCCTTCAAAAGTAAGGTGTTTTAAATAAGCATTTTCGCCTCGAACGCCTCCATCAACAGCATCTTCGGGGATATTAAATTGGGTCGGAATTTCAAATTTGGGCAACAAAACCTCTCGAGCCAAATCGTAAATTTCTATTTTATCGACTATTTCGGCAGTATTCGAAATGGCTTCGGGCAAATCAGTAAAGAGTTTTTTCATTTCTTCGCCCGACTTGAAATAATATTCCTGATTGGGCAAACCATATCTGTAGCCACGACCCCGACCGATGGGGGTGGTTTGTTTTTCGCCATCACGTACACACAACAAAATATCATGTGCATTGGCATTGTCTTTTTCGATATAAAAAGTATTGTTGGTCGCAATTATTTTTACAGCGTGTTTTCGTGCCAACGAAATTAAACTTTCGTTCACACGGTTTTCGTCTTCTTGATTGTGTCGCATGACTTCGATATAGAAATCGGAACCAAATTCATTTTTCCACCAAATCAAGGCTTCTTCGGCTTGATTTTCGCCTACATTCAATATTTTACTTGGGATTTCGCCATTCAAATTTCCCGACAAAGCAATAATGTCTTCTTTGTATTGCTGAATAATTTTTCGATCGATTCTTGGTACATAATAAAAGCCTTCGGTATACCCAATCGAGGACATTTTTGCTAGATTTTGATAGCCTTTTTTGGTCTTCGCCAAAAGAACAATTTGGTATCCATTATCTTTAACCGATTTGTTTTTATGGTCTTCACACACAAAAAATTCGCAACCTACAATAGGTTTCATTAAAACTTCGGTAGGTGCTGAACCGTTTTCTAAAGCTTCCTTGTTTTTGGTTTCGGCAGTTTTGTTGTGATTTAAAATATCTCGAACAAAATGAAAAGCACCCATCAAATTCGCATGATCAGTCATGGCAACGGCAGTCATTTTTTCGTTTGCAGCTGCTTTTACCAGCGAAGCCACACTAATGGTCGATTGCAAGACCGAAAACTGAGTGTGATTGTGCAAATGCACAAAATTGGTATCAAGTAGTATTTGCTTGTTATCTGAAAGTTCTTGTTTGGAATATGTAGCCGTTTGTTGCCCACCCGTTCGCTGCCTAATTGAATCAGAAGCTTCTTTTAAATTGATGTGATTTAAGCCAATTAACGCAATCGGATTGGGGTTTTTTAACTTGAATTCATCGAAATAATCGCTTTCTACTTCCAGTTCTTGTTTGGTAAAAATAGCGGTACGAATCAGTTCGAAAAAGCATCGTGCGGTAGCCTCGACGTCGGCAGTGGCATTGTGTGCTTCGGCAAACGGACTGTTGAAAAGATATTGGTGTAATTCGGTTAAAGTGGGTAGTTTGAACTTGCCGCCTCGACCTCCTGGAAGTTTTAGTAAAGAAGCCGTAACCTCGGTACAAGTATCCAAAACAGGCATCGAACTCATGGGGCTTTGGATTCCCATTCGATAAAATTCGCAACCCATAATATTGACATCAAAACCCAGATTTTGACCTACAATAAATTTAGTTTTTGATAAGGCATTATTAAACTCTAATAAAACTTCTGCCAATGGCAGCCCTTGTTCTTGGGCCAATTCTGTCGAAATACCATGCACTTTTTCTGCATCAAACGGAATGTTAAAGCCATCGGGTTTGATTAAATAATCTTTGTGTTCGATGATTTTCCCCATTTCGTCATGCAATTGCCAAGCAATTTGGATGCATCTTGGCCAGTTGTCAGTATCAGAAATGGGAGCACCCCAACGTTTGGGTAAGCCAGTGGTTTCGGTATCGAATATTAGGTACATA
>CAMAWK010000097.1 GCA_945861915.1 Flavobacterium psychrophilum
TTACAAAACAAACAACAACAAATCAATGGCTACCAAGAAGCCATTCAGAAAAAAATACAAGAAGAAGACAAAAAAGTAACCCAAACCGTGATTAACGACATTAATGATTACATCAAAGAATACGGAAAGAATCATAGCTACAAAATCATCTTCGGAGCTAGTGGTGGCGGAAACATTATGTATGCAGAAGAATCAACGGATTTAACCCAAGAAGTATTAAAAGGCTTAAACAAAGAATATGAAGGTAAAAAATAATTTTTTGAATATACAAACACTAAAAAAAATCATCAACTAAAATTAATTAATCATGAAAAAAACAGCTTTAATATTAATGAACTTTTTATTAGTAACAATTAATGGTTTTAGCCAGGGTAGTACTGGCAACGTCTATCCCGGAAATGGGGTTACTTATTTTGGTTTAAACACAGAAACAGACAATGTAGGCACTACTTCTTTTGGAGATGATGCCGGAGGACTTAATTCTGATTCTGGTAGTTATAATACTTTTATTGGAGCTGCCGCTGGTGATATTAATAAAGCATCTAAAAATGTTTTCACTGGATTTCAAGCTGGGTTTGTTAATGGATTTGGAGCGAGTAACGTTTTTACAGGATACAAAGCAGGTTACGCTAATACCAGTGGAGATATGAATGTTTTTATAGGGTCATTGTCTGCCTTAAGTTTAAGTGGAGAATCAAATAATAATGTTTTTATAGGAAACGAAGCAGGGAGAAATATTACCACATCAACAGCTAATACTATTATAGGGGCTAATGCAGGTTTAAATTCTTCGGGATCAGGTAATGTTTTTTTAGGTGCTTATGCAGGTTATTCAGAAACAAGCAGTAATAGATTGTATGTAGATAATAGCAATACAACAACACCTTTGATTTATGGCAAGTTTGACACCAATCAAGTAGGTATAAACACTACTAATATCCCAAGCGATTTTGCTTTTGCTATAAAAGGTAAAATGATAACAGAAGAAGTAAAAGTAGCCCTTAACCCTTCATCTTCATGGCCAGATTTTGTTTTTAATGAAAAATACAGTTTGCCAAGTTTAAAAGCGGTAGAAAAACATATAAAAGAAAAAGGTCATTTACAAAACATCCCTTCAGCTGAGGAAGTATCAGAAAACGGATTTTTTTTAGGAGACATGAATGCTAAGTTACTCCTAAAAATAGAAGAACTTACACTATATGCTATACAACACCAAAAAGAATTGGAGTTGGAGAAAGAAAAAAATATGGAATTAGAAAACAGGTTGAATAAATTAGAGATTTTGATTAAAAATATAAAATAAAATAACAAAAATGTAACTTAATTTTAGTTTTACTTGTGTTCAATTCTAGCGCAATCGGGAGTAAAACTTTAAAATTAGTAAAGACGCCTTATTCAAAAGAATTGACTAATAAGGAAGTTTTAGAAAATAAAGAGTTTTTTTAATTTCAAAAAAAGAAGAAATAAAAATTTTGGAAATACCCAAAATTCAATTTTTTGTAGAACTAAAACAAGAAATATTAAAAGAATTTTTTTTAATACATGTTACTGTATTATTAGTTGTTGTTGTTTTAAAATAAGAATTTGAAAATTTATTTAAGTGACAATTAACAATAAAAAAAAGACTTAATAAAATAACAAATTAATGCACTCATTCAACAATGAACCCAACAAGAAGTATCCTTTTTCTAGTATTCTTTTCAAAAAAAGATGATTATTCAGCTATGGACATGAACAAGAATGGGGAGATAAAAAAACCGTTTTATCTGTTATGGGGTTTAGTAAGCCTGATACTCCTTTTAGGTTGCTCCAATAAAACATTTGAAACCGAAAAGGAACTTTTAGATTATCTACAAAATGAAGATAACGGCTTCACTCAGCATAAAACTATAAACGGGGTAGATTATATACTAATGTACCGACCAACGGATGCTTTAGTAAGTCAAGAATTGGGAGATAGTATAAATACAGAAAAAGTAAAAGCTTTACGTAACAAATATAACAAGTATCTATATTTCAATTTAAGCATGAGTCAAAACAACAAAGAATTATTAAGTACTGCTCCCAAAAACAGAAATGAATTCGGCGCCATGGTCAACCAACTAGCTTTTGAGATGGAGGAAAAAGTACATATCTCCACACCAAGCAAATATATCTTAGAAATGACAGACTTTATATACCCACGAATGTATGGCATAAGTAAAGCGACCACCATTATGTTTGTGTTTCCAAGGGATAAAAAAGCATTAAAGGAGGCATATTTAAACTTTGTCATTGAAGATTTAGGCCTATTTACAGGAGAGGTCAAGTTTAAAATAGAAACTGATAAATTAATTAATGAACCAACAATATCATTTTAATAATTAATAATTGAACGCAAATAATTATTATTATTTTTTAAAACCTAAAAATGATTTGCAAATCTTTCCATTTAAAAGATAAAAAAATAAACAAATGATAAAAAGCAAAACTTCACATAAGCTAACGGCAGTGTTTTTTACACTTAGTATTTTAATGACTATTATACCCGTAAATTATTTATTTGCCAATAATAATGGTCCAGGATCCCCAGAAGCTGCAGGTTTTGAACCTGTTGACGCAACAGATATGGTAAATTTATCTACAGGAGACTTATCTTATGTACTTCCGTTGATGTCTGTTGAAGGTTTTCCTATAAATTTATCTTACCATGCGGGTATGACAACTGACATGGACGCTTCTTGGGTTGGTTTGGGTTGGTATTTAAATCCAGGAGCCATTAACAGATCTGTAACTAATGCACCCGATGATTGGAAGGGCGGCATAGGCATTAATTATAATTCATTCTATAAAGAAACCGATTACTATGGCGTTACTGTTGAGGTTGGTTTACCGGGAGCGGCCTCAGTAGGTGTTGGTTTAAACTGGGGTGGTGGTCAAGGACTTTCTGGGTCTGTAAGTGCAACATTAGGTATAGGAGCTGGTACAGGAAATACGGTTCAAGGGGGAGTTTCTGCTAGCGTGACTACTACGGGAGATGCTTCATTATCAGCAGGTTTGGGAGTTTCTTATGGGTCTTATGGGGCGGGTGCAAGCGTGTCTTATTCTTTAAAAAGTCAATGGAATTTATCTGGTGGTGTGACTTATGGTATTGGAGAAGAGGGAGCCTCTGTGGGGGCAAGTTATTCGGCAAAAGGTGGATTTGGAATTACTGGTTCGGGAGATAACGATGTTACTGCAACCAATGACAAGGGGGTAAAAACAGGTGGTAATTCTGGAGGAATAGGAATGAGTGCAAATAGTTTTTCTCAAGGAGATGCAAGTGTAGATGTTCAATCAGCAGGAATAGCAGTCCCTTTTCATTTTATTGGAATCCCGATAACATTGGGATTTAGAAAAACCAAAGTAAAAATAAATATCAGAAAAGGATTTATTAATCAAGAATGGGGTAGCCTGTACTCCAACAATTATAATTATGCTAACAACGTTTCCTCCATTAATGATGTAGAGAATTATAATGAATTGTTTACTGATTATGTTGAAAGAACAAGGTCTTTAGACACCTATTCTACGAGATTGCCACAATCTGAAGAACAATTTATAGGCGATTATTCAAAAGTTATAGAGAACATTAATTTTACGTTTATGGGCTACGACAACTATAATGTTGCTGCTCAAGGTTTAATGGGGAATATGACACCTCATGTTTTTCAAAATGCCACTATTTTTGGTAAAGGTGAACGCACAACGGATGGAAACGGTGTAGATATTCATGCGTTTTGGCATCATGGTACAAATACAAATGCGGTACAACGCCAATTAGGTAGATTAAACGGAACAGATATTTCCTATAATAAAAATGATTTTTACTTTAATTTTGATGGTCAGTTTACTAGTATTGAAAAAAATGACGTTGTAGGAATAAATTTAAACAGCACTAATACAGCCCTTAAAGTTAATGATTTAATTAATGAAGGAGTTCATTCAGGATCGTCCAATGACGCTAATAATTCCTATTATGGCAGAGCTAAATCTCCTAATTATATTGAGGTTTTTACAAATAGACAAATTGGAAGTGGTTATGCTGCTAGTAGGGGGCTCATTTCTCCTGCCAACATCCTAAATAGCGATAGAAATAATATTGCAAAGTTTGATCCTGATGGTATTGGAGGGTATAAAATTACCTCACCAGATGGCAAAACCTATCATTTTGCCTTGCCAGTATATCATTTTGAACAAGTACAAAGAGGGCAAATTGATGAGCAGGAAAACGATGTGTTTAATATTAATAATGTTAACGAAAAAAGACAATATACCCGTTACGCCACACACTGGTTGTTAACAGCAGTTACCGGATCTGATTTTGTTGATAGACCGGATCCAAACAATGGTAATGTTGAAAAAACATTTAACAAAGAAGATTATGGGTATTGGGTAGAATTAGAGTATGGAAAATGGACTGATGGTTTTGTGTGGAGATCGCCTTATCAAGATAGAGAATATGAATATAACACTAATATTAAAGGTCAAATAGAGGACAAAGACAAAGGAGGCTATTCTTTTGGCAGAAAACAATTATACTATTTAGACAAGATAAATACCCGAAATAGAACGGCTCTTTTTGTTAAAGATATTCGTTATGACGATATTGGTAAAAACTTGAAATTTAAATTTGATAATTCAAATAATGGCGGTGGTACTAATTTAGGATCCACTATTGATGCTTCAAAAATATTAAACGCCACTAACGCAAATGTATATGTTAAAGAAGATAAGGAAAGAAATGACGGAACAGGTAGAAGAGGTGTAGAATATGATAGAGAATACTCTTTAAAACTTTCTAAAATAATATTGGTTGATGGTGATGTAGGAAAGAATTTATCAAAAAATTCCTCAGGAAGTTTATATAGTAATAATGGCTATACTCCAAATGGCACTTGCAAGCCAAACTGGGAATCTGTTGATTTTGAAGCTGTGTACGGACTAAATTATTCCTATCCTATTCATAATGAGCAGGGGGTACTAGATAGTAATGATATAAATCCAACTTTTATTCAAAACAATGCTTTAAAAGTGGTTGAATTGAATCATTCCTATAAGCTGGCAAAAAATTCGCCTTCTTCAAAATATGCTAGTAATATGACCAATAACCCTAACACGGCTTTGGGAAGATTGACCCTAGATTCCGTGCAGATGAAAGGCAAAGGAGGCTCATCTTATATGCCTGCAACATCTTTTGATTATTACATGGAAAATATGCCAAATATAACATTGCCCCAAGTAGAAGGAGGTATGGCACCAACTAATGCACAAATACAAGCCTATATTGAGCAAAAAAAGAATATGGTTGATGGATGGGGTTATTTACAAGGAGTCTATAATGGCGATAATGCTATCAAAGCATGGAGTTTGAAGAGCATTACCATGCCCACTGGTGCCAAAATTGAAATTGATTACGAAGAAGATAATTATTGGACTGAAGCTTTTGCACGGAAGTACTGGGAAAATGATTTATCGTTTCAAACATCTGTTTTGAATGGTAAAATTCGACTTCAAATAACTAATTTTTCTCAAATTAACCAACAAAACTGGATAGATTTCAGCAAATATTTTGAATTAAACAAAGAAATCTTTTTTGATTTATGGATTTGCCATAGATATAAAGCGTCTAATATTGGTGGTAGATATCCAGATAAAAAAATTGATATTTCACCAAATAACCCAAATTACAATGTAAAAGTTATAAGTGTGGAAAGTAATAATTTAGTCTTAGAAAGTAATTATCAAAACTCTTCTGATGTGAATAATCACGATGGGACTATTTATTCAATTGGTTTTGGAACTAATGTATATTATGAAAAACCAAGAGGACATTGTCCTGAGGTACCTGAAGGGCATCATAATAGACATACTATGAAATACAAACTCCTCGCTAATAAAGTTCCAGAAAACGAAAACGGAGGGGGTTTAAGAGTAAAAGAGTTAAGAACCTTAGATAATAGCAACACTTATAAAGTAACTTACGATTATAACCATCCTACTGAAAACAGAAGCTCCGGCATCACATCCTATGCACCATCAGATGGTGTAAAATACATACCATATCAATCGGAAATACCTGGGCCTGGTGTGATGTATGAGTATGTAACCATGAAAGAAACTTCCAGTACGGGTGCTTATGATTCTAAAACACGCTATAGACACCATGTGTTGAAACCAGTTTTCGACATTTTTAATCCCAATATTAAGATGGAAGCGCTAGATGCCAGTGCAACAGGGGAAGACAATATCTTTTGGGCCAATGTTATAGAAAATTATGGAGGACTCAATGGTAATAACGCAAGAAATGTAAATGCTAAAAAAATAGATATAAATATTAACACGGCACTAATAGGGCAAATAAAATCTATCGAAAACCTGAATAGCGAAAACCAAGTTATATTAAAAACGGTAAACGAATACATTAATGGCACAAAACTAGTAAGCAAGGAACCAAATAAAGGCTACACAAAAGAAACCTTTAATTCCATGAAAACGGTGTTTAAATCCAATCCAGATGGAACAGTAATAACTGATGCAAAAAGGCTATTGAGTATTTCTTCTAAAACAGAGTACAATAATATGCTTAAAAAGAGCATTACCATTTCGGGGGGGCATAAAACTTATACAGAATACTCTGATGTTGACCCATGGTTGAGTAGCTTTAGAAAAAGCGAAACTACTATGGCTGATGGCACAAAAATGCAAAGTATTCGATACCCCGCCTACGAAAAATACACTGGCATGCAATCCAAAGTGTTAAACCCCAATAACAAAAACATGCTTAATCAGGAAGCCATGAACATTAGTAATGTTAAAGTTAATGGACAATGGTTAACCACCAATGCCAATGTAACCACTTGGAAAGATAATTGGAGTCATGTGACCAACAATGGACAAACCAATACGCTTGGTGGTTTATGGCGAAAACATCAAAATTTTGTTTGGAAAGACAATGTTGATACTAATGGCACCTATGGTCAAGAAATAAATACTAACAGCTTTAATTGGAACTTAGGTGCAATCCAAACCAATACACAATGGCAAAAAGTATCCGAAATAACTAAATATACCTTGTGGTCATTACCAGTAGAAACAATGGACATTAATGGCAATTTTTCAGCCTCTAGAATGGCTGATAATTTCAGTAAAACCATCGCTACAAGTAATGCACGATACAATGACATGTATTATTGCGGTGCTGAATACGTGGATAATGGCAACCTGTTTGAAGGGGAAGTTTTGGGTGCAAATTATAGAACCCAGCAACAAGCACATACCGGAAAATGGAGTGTTAAAAACAACACTTTATCAGACAAAATATTTGAAATCAATAAAGCTGTAAGTGCTAATACAACAGCTAATGCTATAAGTCCTGGGAATTATAGGGTGTCTTTTTGGGTTAAGGAAAACAATGCCATAAATAATTCAGGTGTTACCCTAACCTCAAATGGAGTGATACAAACCGTATCTGAAACTGTTGAGGCGGGATGTTGGAAACAGTATAATTATTATATCAACATTCCCTTATTAGTCACTAATTTGAATTTAGATGTAAAAGCTGTTGGGACTGTTGATAATTACTTTGACGATTTTAGGATGCATCCTGTATCCTCTGGTATGTTTAGTTATGTATATAATCAAAATACTGATGAACTTACGGCTATTTTAGGCGCAAACAATATGGCATCTGTATTTTGCTATGATGCCGCAGGCAGACTATGTACAACCTATACAGAAGTTGCTAAACAAGGTGATAACATTGGTGGATTTAAAGCAACAACGAAAAACAAATATAATTATCAAGACATTTCAAATAACAATGCAGGTTGCGATTGTATTGTAGAGTATTGCAATGATCCAGATATAGATAAAGATGGCGTTTTGAACATTAATGACAACTGCCCCAATGACTTTAATACCAATCAGGCTGATGATGATACTGATGGTATTGGCGATGTCTGCGATACATTTAAAGACAAAGATGCTGATGGTATCATGGATAGTGTAGACAATTGCCCTACAAATTATAACCCTTATCAGCAAGATGACGACCTAGATAAAATAGGTAATGCTTGCGATCCATTTAATGATGTAGATATAGATAATGACGGCATACTAACTACTAATGACAATTGTCCTACTACTTCTAACCCCAATCAAACGGATATTGATGGCGACAATATTGGAGATGTTTGTGATGGCGACATAGATGGTGATGGTATACTAAATGGATCTGACTTTTGCCCTGCAATATTACATTATGAGCCTATGGGAAGCCCTAATAATGATGACACTGATAATGATGGTATAGGAGATTACTGTGATTGTGATAGTTTTGTAGGGTCTTTAGGAGGAACTGGTAATAACTTAACTTCAGGTGGACTTCAAGTATATCTAAAGGTATATATGGCTGAACCTTATTTTCGAACCATCATAGGTCAAACAAGTAGCTATCAAGTATTTGATCCAAATAGGTATAAATTTGAATGGAGTGAATTAAATTTCGATGGTACTTTTACACCCTTTGTAGTTGGAAATCGAGATCATCAATTTGGTATTGCCTCTCAATATTGCGATGCAAATCAACAAGTGTATGGTCCTAAATATGCAGTTTATTGTAGAGTAACTGATTTATATACTAATTGTCAAGCTATCTTATTTAAAAGTAATTGTTATAATCCTTAAAAAATTAAATCTAGATACCTGAGAAATTGTCAAAAAGAATTTGTTACAAACAATCAAAGTCATTGAACACTAATAAGTCAGTCTTTTGACCGATAAGAGGTAATTATAAATGTTGAAAATATAAAATAAAACATATATGAAATCGCCATTAACGAAAAGTTTGCGTAAGCAAACACCAATAAGTAAAAAGCGATACCATATATGACCGCTAAAAAATTAA
>CAMAWK010000098.1 GCA_945861915.1 Flavobacterium psychrophilum
CTCGTACCGTTTTTTTTCTGTAACCAATAATGTAATAAACGATTAAATAAATAAAATCCGAAAAAACATATAATAAACGAAACGGAAGAATAGAGATAATCCACAAAAAAGGATAAATAATCAGAAAAACAATCAATTGCATAAAGAAAAATTTTTACAAATATAATCCAAAATAAATTGTTGATAGAAAGTTTATACTTACGAGCTACTATTTGCAATTGTAATATTGAGTAGCTTTGTGTTCTAATTAAAAACTATTTCAACTATGGATTTATTTCTAATTGCCATTATTGCAGCCAATATTCTTTTCAGTTACAAAGGATTTAATGATATTTCTTTTTTCCGAAAATATGAATTTCATATCGGAAGTATTCAAGCTGGGGAACAAATACGAATGTTTTCTTCTGGTTTTTTACATGCTGATGTTGGACATTTATTTTTCAATATGTTCACTCTGTGGATGTTTGCTCCTGTGGTTTCTAACTATTTTGGTAACACTTCATTTCTGCTAATTTATATCGGAAGTTTGGCGTTTGGTAGTTTACTGACTTTATTATTACATAAAAACGATTATGGCTATCGAGCCATTGGTGCTTCTGGTGCAGTAACAGGAATTATTTATTCGGCTATTTTAATTCAACCCGATATGATGTTGGGCTTGTTTTATGTGATTCCAATTCCTGCTTATCTTTTCGGAATTGGGTATTTGTTGTATTCAATTTACGGAATGAAAGCTCAAAACGACAACATTGGACATACGACCCATTTTGGTGGAGCCATTGGAGGTTACGTGATTACTTTGGCTAAAGTCCCAGCAATGTTTGAATATAATTTGTTAATGATAGTACTTTTGGCAATTCCTATAATACTACTTTTTGTCCTTTTTAAATTAGGAAAATTATAATTGACACAAGAATTGACAAACAATTTTTAACAATCTAAAAATTAAATAAACATGAAAAAAGCAATCGTAATTTTAAGTATTCTATTCATCACAATTGGACATTCGCAAGAGCAAAAACAAGTTCCAACGATTACAGTTTCGGGTGAAGGAAAAGTTAAAGTAATTCCAGATCAAGCATCAATTTCAATTTCAATTGAAACCAAAGGAACAAAGGCAGCTGATGTCAAAAAAGAAAATGATAGAAAAATGGATGCCATTATTAAATTCATTAAAAAATCTAACATTGCCAAAGAAGATTTTCAAACTCAACGCGTTTCTTTGTATCCAAATTATGATTACGACAAGAAGAAACATAATTATGTAGCGACTCAATCGCTTCAAATTTTACTAAAAGATTTATCGAATTACGATGTATTTATGGAAGGTCTAGTCAATGAAGGTATTAATCGAATTGACAATGTAGAATTTAAATCTTCCAAAATGGCTCAATTTCAATCCGAAGCTAGAAAATTAGCCTCTAAAGACGCCAAAGCTAAGGCAGAGGATTTTGTTTCAGCTTTAGGACAAAAAGTAGGTAAAGCAATTATGATTTCTGATAATTCACAAGTCTACCACCCTCACCCCCAAATGTATGCTATGAAAGCGATGGCGATGGATTCTGCAGTTGAAACTCCTAGGGAAACGTTAGCTGTTGGCGAAATTGAAATTACTGCTAATGTCAGCATAAATTTTGTTTTAGATTAGTCAACTAGGTTTTAAAAAAAACGAAACACATTTTTAATGAAGTTATACTTCTTAAAAATGTGTTTTTTTTATTTTGTTGGGAGAGCAGAATTACTTCGTTCAAACTCAGTAATCCCATAAGGCGGAGCCTTACTCAACCTTTCAAAAGGAATTTAATCGAAATTAAACTTTTCAGATAAATACTTATTTGAAAGTTTGTGGGGAGAGCAGGATTCGAACCTGCGAAGTTCACACAGCAGATTTACAGTCTGCCCTCGTTGGCCGCTTGAGTATCTCCCCTATCACTAGCTTTTTGTAAACGGGTGCAAATATAACAACTGTTTTTATGTTTCCAAATGAAAACTATACTTTAGTTTTTAGATTTAAAACCACAAAAAAAGCCCCGAATTACTTCGGAGCTTTTGCGTTTTGGGTGGCTGACCGGGTTCGAACCGGCGACCCTCGGCACCACAAACCAATACTCTAACCAGCTGAGCTACAACCACCATTTTTAAACGAGTGCAAATATACTATTTACAATTTTCTTTTGCAAAGAAAATTTTCAAAAAAATTATTTCAAATCGCCTAAGCTATTTACCGCCAAATACCGTTCAACTGTAAAACCTTCCGCATAATCAGTTCCAATTAACCGTCCTAAGTCTTGCGCACGATAACTCAAAATTTCCAAAAAGTTTTTGGTAGCAATGGGTGTTTCAGGTTCGTTTGAATTAGGGTCATAAAACTGAGAGCTGTAAGCCAAAATAGCGTCCACTCTTTTTTCATTAAAGCCCGAAATATCTACCACAAAATCAGGTTCTATATTTTTCCACTGCAAATAATGATAGACATATTTGGGTCTCCAAGCCGCTTGCAATTGACCTTCTAATTCCGTTTCAATTTTAATTAATCCCGATAAAAAACAAGCATCCGAAACTAGTTTACTGCCTTTGCCATGATCAATATGACGATCGTCAATCGCATTGCACAAGACAATTTCGGGTTGGTATTTACGAATCATTTTAATGACTTCTAATTGATGTGCTTCGTCATTGACAAAAAAACCGTCTCGCATGTTTAGGTTTTCACGAACAGAAACACCTAGAATTTTAGCAGCTTCATTGGCTTCGGAATCTCTGATTGCCACAGAACCACGTGTGCCTAATTCGCCACGGGTTAAATCGATAATGCCAACTTTCTTGCCTAAAGAAACTTCTTTTGCGATGGTGCCGCCACAACCTAATTCTACATCGTCAGGATGTGCACCAAAAGCTAATATGTCTAATTTCATTTTTATAATTTTAGATTTTAGATTTCAGATTCAAAAAGATTACAAATTTAAAACTCTTTTCATCGTCATTGATTTATTTACACTTTCTTGCCATTCTTTTTCTGGAATACTGTCTTTTGTAATGCCACAGCCCATGTACAGAATAGCATTCACATGATCCGATTGTAACTCTTTTGTATCTTGAAAAAAAACAATTTTCATGCAACGCAAATTAACAAATAAATCGGACTTCTCCCTTTCATTTTCTGCTCCACAATTCAGTTCTCCTAAAAAACCAGTGTAAAAAGATCTGTTGTATTGTTCGTTTTCTACTATAAATTTTCGAGCGTTTTCTTTAGGAAAACCGCAAACTGCTGGAGTTGGATGCAACATTCGAACAATTTTCTGTAAGCCAAAATCCGATTGAATCTCGCCTGAAATATCCGTTTTGAGATGCCACAACATTCCTGCTTTAAAACTATAAGGTTCAGAAACTTCCAATTGAATTGTTACATTTTTTAATTTAGCAACAATATAATCGGTAACAAATTGTTGCTCTTTCATCTCTTTGTCTTTCCAAGTCAAATTCTCAAAATCATTGGATTTTTGAGTTCCAGCTAACGATATAGTTTTGAAATTATTCCCGTTTGATTGCACTAATTGCTCCGGACTTGCTCCAAACCACAAACCAATTTTTGGATGAAAAAAGCAATAAACAAACGCATTAGAATAGCACTGGATTAATTTTTCAAAAGTCTGAACTACATCAAAATCAACCAATTCAACTACTTCTTTTCTTGACAAAACTACCTTTTGAAATTCATCTTTTTTAATGGCTTGAATTCCGTTTGTTACTAATTTCTCAAAATCAGTTCGTGCAGATTCATTCAAAATAGACCATTCTTCCTGATTTATTTCAGAATCATTTTGCAACAATTTTGCTTCATATACTTCCGATTGGTTTTCTGGAATTAATATCGTTTGGTTTCCGTCAAAAGAAGCAAAAACAAACCCTTTTTCAGTAAAATCATGAACTAAATTTAGGCTGTCATTTTTTTGAAAAACAGCTCTAACACTATTAATATTTGGTTTTTTATACAACACAAAAGGAAGATTCGATTCGAATTGTTGTTTTGCTTTTTCTAATAGTAACTTCATTAGTTCTATTCTTTTTTTCTTTTAGGCAAAACCATAGTAGTCAATTTGCAAAGCGAAATTAAGCTGTCATTTTCATCTACCACACGAATTTCCCAAAGATGAATACTAGCGCCTTTGTGAATAATTCTAGCTGTGGCAGTAACAATCCCCGAACGTTTGGATTTCAAATGGTTGGCAGAAATTTCGATTCCACGCACTTCAGAATTTTCTTGATTAACTAACATCAAAGAAGCGGCACTTCCTACACTTTCCGCCAAAGCTACAGTTGCTCCACCATGAAGTAATCCCATAGGTTGGTGAACCAACGGATTTACTGGCATGGTAGCCACCAAAAAATCAGGTCCGGCATCGACATACTTGATGTCCAGCGTTTGCATTAAAGTGTTTTTTGAGATAGAATTACAAATTTGGAGGATTTTCTCTTTATCGAAAGTCATAGCATATATTTAAAAATGTAAAATTAGTCAAAAGATACAGTCCTAAAAACAATACAATTGCTATTCTGCGTTATTATTTGAAAATCGTTTCAGAATCCTCTAGTATTTTTTATATTTTTACAAAAAAATCAACACAATGCGTCAGTTTATATATACTTTTTTGGTCGTTTTAATTATTGCTCTAAGTTCTTGTAGAACCGATTTTGAAACAGTAGCCAGTTCAGGAAAATTAAAATTTTCTAGAGATACAGTATATCTAGACACTGTTTTTTCTAACATTAGTTCCAGCACCTACACTCTGAAAGTGTACAATGAAAGCAACGACGACATTACTATTCCTAAAATAGAATTAGGAAAAGGTTTGAGTTCAAAATACCGAATGACAGTAGACGGAATGAGTACCAATCAGGGAAAATTATTTAAAGATATTGTGCTTTTGGCAAAAGATAGTATGTTTATTTTTATTGAAACTACTGCAAATGTTAACGATGCTTCGCCTACTGACTTTTTATATACCGATCAAATTTTATTTGATAGCAGTTCTAATGAGCAAAAAGTGGAATTGGTTACTTTAATTCAAGATGCCGTTTTCCTGTATCCTGAAAAATTTAATGACGGTACATTTGAAAGTTTAACTTTAGGCGGTGAAGAAATTTATGGATTTACTTTAGATGAAAACGACCCAATTCATGGAAATGAATTGGTATTTACAAACCAGAAACCGTATGTGATTTATGGATTTGCAGGAGTTCCTTCAGGAAAAACAGTCACCTTTAATCCAGGAGCTAGAGTTCATTTTCATACTGAATCAGGAATAATTGTAGCTAATGGAGCATCTATAAATGTAAATGGAACTTCATCAGCAACAGACAAATTAGAAAACGAAATTATTTTTGAAGGAGATCGATTGGAACCTGAATTTTCAGATTTACCCGGGCAATGGGGTGCTATTTGGCTTACCACTGGAAGTGGCAATAATAAAATTAATCATTTGACTATAAAAAATGCCACTATTGGACTTTATATTCAAAATAACGATGAAACAACTGTTGAAATAAAAAATACTCAAATTTACAATTGTTCTAATTATGGTATTTTAGCTCAAACTGCCATAATCGAAGGGGGAAATTTGGTGATAAATAATGCAGGAAAATCGAGTCTCGCTTGTACTTATGGAGGAGATTACAAATTCACTCACTGTACCTTCAATAATAACTGGAATAGCGCTACACAACTAGCCGTTTTGATTAATAATTACGAAATTGGATCTATTCCAGAAGTGAAAGATTTGACCCAAGCAACATTCAATAATTGTATAATTTATGGTTCGTATTCAAACGAATTAATTTTGAACAAGAGAAACGAAGCTGTATTCGAATATCAATTTAACAACTGTCTTTTGAAGTTTAATAATACTTCAAATTCGTTTACCAATAATCCTGAATATCAATTTACTACAGACCCAGCACATTATTCGAACATTATTTTAAATAAAGATCCTAAATTTTTTGACATTTCATTGAATAAATTTAATATCGACGAAACTTCTTCTGCTTTTGAAAAAGGAAATTCTTTATTCACAATACCCTCAGATATTACTGGAAACAATCGAACTTCTCCACCCGATTTGGGAGCGTATCAAAGTAAATCATTTCCTGAATAATTTTTTAATAAGTCTTAGTTTTCGTTCTTGCTCTTACTATTTATTTACACTAAATTTGCACAGAATTCTACAAACTAAAAGACAATGATTCATTTCTTTGAAAACCAAAGTAAGACCGTTTTTGCCGTACAAACGCAAGAGGAAATTTCTTCCGAAAACATATCAAAACTCAACTGGCTTTTTGCCAATTCCAATAAAATAGAAAAATCCGTCCTGAAAGCCATCGGGACGGATTTTTTTGTGGGGCCTCGAAGCACAATGATTACGCCTTGGAGTACCAATGCAGTCGAAATAACAGAAAACATGGGTATTTCAGACATCATTCGTATTGAAGAATTTCACAGTGTTTCCGAAGATTTTGTTGATTTCGATCCGATGCTTTCACAAAAATATGCCGAGTTGAATCAAAATATTTTTACGATTAACATGCAACCTGAATCTATTCTAGATATTGAAGATATAGCAGCTTACAATAAAACCGAAGGACTGGCTTTAAGTGAAGATGAAGTAGACTATTTGAATAATTTGGCTACTAAATTGAATCGAAAACTAACCGATTCTGAAATATTTGCCTTTTCTCAAGCCAATTCAGAACACTGCCGCCACAAGATTTTTAATGGAACATTCGTCATTGACGGAGTAGAAAAAGAAACCTCTCTTTTTAAATTAATCAAGAAAACATCGCAAGAAAATCCGAACGATATTGTTTCGGCTTACAAAGATAATGTGGCATTTGTGAAAGGTCCACGTGTGCAACAATTTGCTCCGAAAACGGCTGACAAACCCGATTTTTATGAAATAAAAGAATTTGATTCGGTTATATCATTAAAGGCAGAAACGCATAATTTCCCAACCACAGTCGAACCTTTCAACGGTGCAGCCACAGGTTCTGGTGGAGAAATTAGAGACCGTTTGGCAGGAGGACAAGGATCATTACCAATGGCGGGAACAGCAGTTTACATGACATCTTATTCTCGTTTGCAAGAAAATAAATTAGGTTTTGAAGAACGAAAATGGTTGTATCAAACCCCAATCGATATTTTGATTAAAGCCTCAAACGGCGCCGCCGATTTTGGAAATAAATTCGGTCAACCTTTGATTACGGGTTCGGTTTTGACTTTCGAGCACCAAGAAAACAATCGCAAAATTGGTTACGATAAAGTAATCATGCAAGCAGGTGGTATTGGGTATGGAAAACTGGACCAAGCCATCAAAAAGAAACCACAAGAGGGCGATAAAATCGTTATTTTGGGTGGGGAAAATTACAGAATCGGAATGGGTGGTGCAGCTGTTTCCTCCGCTGATACAGGTGCTTTTGGTTCTGGAATCGAATTAAATGCGATTCAACGCTCGAATCCCGAAATGCAAAAACGAGCTGCTAACGCTATTCGTGGTTTGGTAGAAAGCGATAACAACCCTATTGTTTCCATTCATGATCATGGAGCAGGCGGACACTTAAACTGTCTTTCTGAATTGGTTGAAGAAACCGGCGGATTGATTGATTTAGATAAATTGCCTGTCGGCGACCCTACCCTATCCGCCAAAGAAATTATTGGTAACGAATCACAAGAAAGAATGGGATTGGTTATCGGTCAAAAAGACATCGATATTTTACAACGAATTGCAGACAGAGAACGTTCACCTATGTATCAAGTGGGAGATGTAACTGCTGATCATCGTTTTACGTTTCAATCAAAATCTACTGGTTTAAAACCAATGGATTATGCTTTGGAAGATTTTTTTGGTAGTTCGCCAAAAACTATACTAACTGACAAAACGATTGAATACAACTATTCATCATTAGAATATGATGAGAAAAATATTTCAACCTATTTAGAACAAGTTCTACAATTGGAAGCCGTTGCTTGTAAAGACTGGTTAACTAACAAAGTCGATCGTTGCGTGGGCGGAAAAGTAGCCAAACAACAATGTACTGGTCCATTGCAATTGCCATTGAATAATGTGGGCGTAATGGCGTTGGATTTTCAAGGTAAAGAAGGTATTGCTACTTCAATTGGTCACGCTCCTATCGCTTCTTTAATTGACCCAGTGGCAGGAACTAGAACTGCAATTGCCGAAGCTCTATCCAATATCGTTTGGGCTCCTGTAAAAGATGGATTGAAAGGGATTTCCCTTTCTGCCAACTGGATGTGGGCTTGTAAAAACGAAGGCGAAGATGCTCGATTGTACGCAGCAGTTCAGGCTTGCTCTGACTTTGCTATCGAATTGGGAATCAACATTCCGACCGGGAAAGATTCGCTTTCGATGAAACAAAAATATCCAAATGACGAAGTAATTGCACCCGGAACGGTCATTATTTCGGCTGGTGGAAACTGTACCGATATCAGAAAAGTGGTTGATCCTGTTTTACAAAAAGACGGAGGTTCTATTTATTATATCAACTTATCTCAAGACGAATTCAAATTAGGCGGTTCTTCACTAGCACAAACTTTAAATAGTATTGGAAACGAAGCACCAACTATTAAAGACGCCGCTTTTTTCAAAAAGGCTTTTAATACAATACAAGAATTGATTTTAGACAATCAAATTGCCGCGGGTCATGATATTGGAAGCGGAGGATTGATTACCACTTTATTGGAAATGTGTTTTGCTGATGTGAATTTGGGTGCTACTATTTCATTTGATTCTTTTGAAGAAAAAGATTTAGTCAAAATATTATTTGCTGAAAATATCGGAATTGTAATTCAGGCAAAAGATGATACTGTTTT
>CAMAWK010000099.1 GCA_945861915.1 Flavobacterium psychrophilum
ATAAAAATTAAAGTTTTCATTAATGGTGAAACACCAAAAATTAAAACAATAAGCACTATTTTTCCAAGCTCCAATTGGATGGAAAGAGAAACTTGGGATTTTTATGGTATCGATTTTATTGGACATCCACAATTGAAACGAATTTTGAATATGGACGAAATGGTTTCTCATCCGATGCGAAAAGAATTTCCTTTGGAAGATGGAGGAAGAACCGACAAAGACGATCGATTTTTTGGAAGAACAACAAATAATGTTTAATTGGAACTCGTGAATTGTCAATTTTTAATTATCAATTTTTAAGTATAGATGTCAGAACTATTATTATCACCAGAGCATCGCTATGCTGAAGTTATAAAAAACAGGGTAAACGAAGACGGAAGTGAACTTTCGGTTCTAAATCTTGGTCCAACCCACCCTGCTACACATGGAATTTTTCAAAACATCTTGTTAATGGATGGAGAGAAAATTCTTGAAGCTGAACCGACTATTGGTTACATCCATAGAGCTTTTGAAAAGATTGCCGAAAATCGTCCTTTTTACCAAATTACTCCACTTACAGACCGAATGAATTATTGTTCATCTCCTATAAACAACATGGGATGGTGGATGACAGTGGAGAAATTATTGGATATTGAAGTCCCAAAAAGAGTTCAATACTTGAGAGTTATCGTGATGGAATTGGCTAGAATTACCGATCATATTATTTGTAACTCTATTCTTGGTGTAGATACCGGAGCTTATACGGGATTTTTATATGTTTTTCAATTTAGAGAAAAAGTATATGAAATTTACGAAGAGATTTGTGGTGCTCGTTTAACCACTAATATGGGAAGAATGGGTGGTTTCGAAAGAGATTGGTCGCCCAAAGCTTTTGAATTATTGAATGTGTTTTTAAAAGATTTTCCTGTAGCTTGGAAAGAATTTGAAAATTTATTCGAAAGAAATAGAATTTTTATTGATAGGACGGTAAACGTGGGTCCCATTACAGCCAAAATGGCAATGGCTTACGGATTTACAGGTCCCAATTTGCGTGCGGCTGGAGTTGATTATGACGTTAGAGTAGCACATCCTTATTCTTCATACGAAGATTTTGATTTTATAATTCCTGTCGGAAAATCAGGCGATACGTATGACCGTTTTTGTGTTCGTAACGCCGAAGTTTGGGAAAGTTTGAGCATCATTCGTCAAGCATTAGACAAGATGCCCGAGGGAAATGTTTTTCACGCTGATGTTCCTGAATATTATTTGCCTCCAAAAGAAGATGTGTATCACGATATGGAATCGTTGATTTACCATTTCAAAATTGTAATGGGCGAAATTCCTGTTCCGGTTGCAGAAGTATATCACGCGGTAGAAGGCGGAAACGGAGAAGTAGGTTTTTATTTGGTAACAGACGGAAGTAGAACACCATACAGATTGCACTTTCGCAGACCTTGTTTTATTTACTATCAAGCCTATCCTGAAATGATAAAAGGAGCTATGCTTTCGGACGCGATTGTAATTTTGTCAAGTTTAAATGTAATTGCAGGAGAATTAGACGCGTAAAGATTTCAGATTGAAGAATAACGATTTTAGATTTCAGATTTAAAAAACTTTTTGACTTTGCGCCTTTGTGGCAAAAATTATAAAAATGGAAAGAACACATCATAAACAAGAAATAAATATTACTGATTCTTTGATGACACGCATCAATGAATTAATCAGTCATTATCCCGAAGGAAAGCAAAAATCGGCTTTGTTACCCGTTTTACACGAAGTTCAAGACGCTCACGAAAATTGGTTGAGTATAGAATTGCAAGATAAAGTAGCCGAAGTACTGTCAATAAAACCTGTTGAAGTATATGAAGTAGTCTCTTTTTACACCATGTTTAACAGACGACCCATTGGAAAATACATGTTTGAATTTTGCCAAACGTCCGCTTGTTGTTTGAACGGTGTGGAAGATTTAATGGATTACACCTGCGAAAAATTAGGCGTTGGAATTGGCGAAACTACATCAGACGGATTGTTTGAAGTTCGTGGAGTGGAATGCCTAGGAGCTTGTGGTTATGCACCAATGATGCAATTGGGTGATTTTTATAAAGAACACTTAACCAAAGAAAAAGTAAATCAGATTATTGCTGATTGTAGAGATAATAAAATCACGTTACACGATAAATAATATGTCACAAAAAATATTATTAGATAAAGTAAACATTCCAGGAATCAAAACCTATGAAGTCTATCGCAAAAACGGTGGTTATGCTTCAGTGGAAAAAGCCTTGAAAACATTGACACCTGATGAAGTAGTGGAAGAAGTAAAAACTTCTGGATTACGTGGTCGTGGTGGTGCAGGTTTCCCAGCTGGAATGAAATGGAGTTTTATTGACAAAAAATCAGGAAAACCAAGACATTTGGTTTGCAATGCTGACGAATCAGAACCAGGAACTTTCAAAGACCGCTATTTGATGGAATTTATTCCTCATTTATTGATCGAAGGAATGATTACTTCTAGTTATGCTTTGGGCGCCAACCTTTCGTACATTTATATTCGTGGCGAATATATGTGGGTTTACAAAATTTTGGAACGTGCCATCGCCGAAGCAAAAGCGGCGGGTTGGTTAGGAAAAAATATATTAGGAACAGGGTTCGATTTAGAATTATATGTTCAAATTGGAGGTGGAGCCTACATCTGTGGTGAGGAAACCGCCTTGATAGAATCATTGGAAGGCAAAAGAGGAAATCCTCGAATCAAGCCTCCATTTCCAGCAGTTTCTGGACTTTGGGCTAATCCAACAGTGGTAAATAACGTAGAAACTATTGCAGCAGTGCCTTGGATTGTAAATAACTGTGGTGCCGATTATGCTAAAATTGGTATTGGTCGTTCTACAGGAACCAAATTAATTTCGGCTTCGGGACACATTAAAAATCCTGGAGTTTATGAAATTGAAATGGGATTAAGCGTATACGAATTTATGAATTCTGATGAATATTTAGGCGGAATGAGTTCCGATAGACCTTTGAAAGCCTTCATTCCTGGAGGAAGTTCTGTACCTGTTTTACCAGCACATTTGGTGTACAAAACAGCGAACGGAGAAGATCGTTTAATGACTTATGAAAGTTTAAGCGACGGTGGTTTTGTATCAGGTTCTATGTTAGGTTCAGGCGGATTTATTGTTTATAACGACACTTCTTGCATTGTTAGAAATACTTGGAATTTTGCTCGTTTTTACCACCACGAATCTTGCGGACAATGTTCGCCTTGTCGTGAAGGTACGGGTTGGATGGAAAAAGTATTAAATAGAATTGAAAACGGTTTTGGTCGTGAAGAAGATATCGATTTGTTGTTGAATATTCAAAGTAAAATAGAAGGAAACACCATTTGCCCTTTGGGTGATGCAGCAGCTTGGCCTGTGGCAGCAGCAATTCGTCACTTTAGAGAGGAATTTGAATATCACATACGTTTCCCAGAAAAAATAAAAAATAGAGACCATTTTGTTGCTGAGCCTTTTGAACAAGTGAAGCATTTGGTTTCTAAAGTACCAGTGTAATTATTATGAAAAAAATATTATTGGTTTTAACTGTTGTAGTTTTTAGTATAAATATTCAAGCTCAACAAAGATTTAATGGCTATGTCGTGACGAATGCGAATGACACTATTAAATGTAGGTTTTCATTAGAAATGAATATTTTTAACGATTCTTTATTTTATGATTCTGGAATAAGTGATAGAGCCAAAATATTTAAGGAAAATGGAGAAAAAGTAAAATATTTGCCAACAGAATTGAAAACAGTTTTTATTACTGGTCCTAAACAAGGAGATTATAAATTTGTTAGTTTAGAACAAGACCAAAAGCATTTCTTTCACGAAAGAATTAAAGGTAAATTATCCTTCTATATATTATATAAAGGTAATATTAGTGGAGGATTCCCTTTACAAATGCATTATTTTCTTAAAAATGGTATACTAGTACAAATAAAAGGATCTAATGCTAGGAAGAAATTTGCTGAACTAATAATTGACTTTCCTGAATTATATGAAAAATGGATTGATTCTGACAAATTTTATAAACTAAATCAATTTGAAGAAGTTATAAATTTATATAATGAACATTTCAAATAAAGAACAATTATGTATTACCTAAATTTTTAGATTTAATTTTTTGTCAAACGACTGAAATTTTAAAGCTGAAATTTTAAAAAAATAAAAAATGAAAGTAACCATAGACGGTCAAGCAATTGAGGTAGAACCAGGAACCACTATCCTGCAAGCTGCTCGGAAAATTGGCGGAGAAGTAGTGCCACCAGCCATGTGCTACCACTCAAAACTAAAAGGTAGCGGCGGAAAATGCCGTTGTTGTTTGGTGGAAGTAGCCAAAGGAAGTGAAGCCGACCCAAGACCAATGCCAAAATTAATGGCCTCTTGTGTAACAGGTTGTCAGGAAGGAATGGAAGTGAATAGCAAATCATCTCCAAGAGTGCAAGAAGCAAGAAAATCAGTAACGGAATTCTTGTTGATTAACCACCCGTTGGATTGTCCAGTTTGCGACCAAGCGGGAGAATGTGATTTACAAAATCTAAGTTTCGAACACGGTAAACCTGCTAGTCGTTACATCGAAGAAAAAAGAACTTTTGAACCCGAAGATATTGGCCCAAATATTCAATTGCACATGAATCGTTGTATTCTTTGCTACCGTTGTGTGATGGTGGCGGACCAATTGACCGACAATCGTGTTCACGGAGTCATGGATAGAGGAGATCATTCTAATATTTCGACTTGTATTTCCAAAGCGATTGACAATGAGTTTTCAGGAAATATGATTGATGTTTGTCCAGTAGGCGCTTTGACTGATAAAACTTTTAGATTCAAATCGAGAGTTTGGTTTAATAAACCTTATGATGCACACAGAGATTGCCCAACTTGTTCTGGAAAAGTTACGGTTTGGATGTTTGGAAATGAAATTCAAAGAGTAACAGGTAGAAAAGACGAATACCATGAAGTAGAAGAATTCATCTGTAACGGATGTCGTTTTGACCACAAAGAAGTTTCGGATTGGGTTATTGAAGGGCCAAGAGAGTTCGAGAAAGACTCTGTTATCAACCAAAATAATTACACTCAAAAATTAGAAAAAGTAGTAATTGATACTGAAGAAACTATTTTACTAGGAAGAGAAATCGACAGAAAAAAAATAAGTATGTCTGAGATAGACTACAACGAAAAAATAGATGGTAACCCACTAAATACTTCAAAAAATGGATAGTGCCTTTATTATAGAAAAAAGTATAGTTATTTTTGTAGTATTTGCAATAACCATGTTAATGGCTATGTATTCTACGTGGGCTGAACGAAAAGTAGCTGCTTTTTTGCAGGATAGAGTTGGTCCAAATCGTGCGGGTTGGGGCGGTTTATTACAACCATTGGCAGACGGTGCTAAATTATTTGCCAAAGAAGAGTTTTTCCCTAACACTCCAAATAAATTTTTATTCGTTATTGGTCCAGGAATTGCAATGGCAACTGCATTAATGACCAGCGCAGTAATTCCTTGGGGCGATCGTTTTCATCTTTTTGGTAGAGATATTTTACTACAAGCTACCGATATTGATGTGGCCATTTTATACGTTTTTGGAATTGTATCTTTAGGAGTTTACGGAATCATGATTGGTGGCTGGGCATCAAACAATAAATTTTCTTTGATGGGTGCCATTCGTGCCGCATCGCAAATGGTTTCTTATGAAGTAGCCATGGGATTATCGATTGTTGCTTTGTTAATGATGACAGGAACCTTGAGTTTAAAAGAAATTTCAGCTCAACAATCTGGAATGAATTGGAATGTTTTTTACCAACCTGTATCATTTATTATCTTTTTGATTTGTGCTTTTGCAGAAACCAACCGAACTCCTTTTGATTTAGCAGAATGTGAAACGGAATTAATTGGAGGCTATCACACTGAATATTCTTCTATGAAAATGGGGTTTTATTTATTTGCTGAATATGCTAATATGTTTATCTCTTCTACTCTTTTGGCGGTTTTATTCTTCGGAGGGTATAATTATCCTGGAATGAGCTGGGTTGTTGAAAATTGGGGAGTGAATATTGCCAATGTTTTTGGAATTATAGCTTTGTTTATTAAACTATGTGGATTTATATTTTTTTATATGTGGGTTCGCTGGACGATTCCAAGATTTAGATACGATCAATTGATGAATTTAGGATGGAGAATATTGATTCCGTTATCTATTGTTAATATTATTATAACTGGAATTGTTCTTTTGAGAGGGGAAATAGCAACTTATTTAGGATTGTAATTTTTTTTCAAAAATCCCGAATTTAAAATTTTAAAAAATGAGCATACAAGAAATATCACTTTCAGGCAGAAAAAAAGTAGTTTCCAACAAGGAAATGACTTTTTTAGAAAGAATGTATCTTATTGCAATTGTCAAAGGATTGATAATTACAATAAAACATTTATTCAGAAAAAAAGCCACCATACAATATCCTGAGCAAGTGCGTGAATTTAGTCCCGTATATCGCGGTCAACACATGCTAAAACGAGACGAGCAAGGTCGTGAAAACTGTACCGCTTGCGGATTATGTGCTTTATCTTGCCCTGCCGAAGCGATAACAATGAAAGCAGAAGAACGCAAAGCGGATGAAAAACATTTGTATCGTGAAGAAAAATACGCCTCTATCTATGAAATCAATATGTTGCGTTGTATTTTTTGTGGACTTTGTGAAGAAGCCTGTCCGAAAGACGCAATTTACTTGACTCTTTCTAAAGAATTAGTTCCTGCAAGTTATGAAAGAGAAGATTTCATTTTCGGAAAAGACAAATTGGTCATGCCTTTAGAAATGGCAATGAAAAACGCTCAACTATTAAACGCTAACTAATGTCAACTATATTACTCTTATTCTGCATTTTGTCAGTAACCTCCATTGGGACTGCTTTTATGACTATTTATAGTAGAAAACCAATGCACAGTGCTATCTATTTAGTGATTTGCTTTTCAACAATTTCTGGACATTATTTGCTTTTAAACTCTCAATTTTTAGCCTTGGTTAATTTGATTGTTTACATTGGCGCTATTATGATTTTAATCGTTTTTACGATTATGTTAATGAATTTGAACAAAGAAAACGAAGTGTATAAACCTCGTTTTACTCGATTAGGAGCAATTGTCATTTTCGCTATGATGTGTTTGATTCTAATTGCTATTTTAATCAATTCAAAACCAATAGTAGGCGAATATGTTACTACCGGCGAAGATTATCAATCGATAAAAGTATTAGGGAAAGTATTATTAAACGAATATATGGTTCCTTTTGAATTTGCATCGGTATTGCTATTGACCGCTATGATTGGAGCTGTTTTATTGTCTAAAAAAGAAAAAATAGAAAAGTAATTATGAACAATATCCTGAATCAAATAGGTATCGAAAATTACATATTCTTGAGTGTCATCCTTTTTTGTATTGGCATTTTTGGAGTTTTGTATAGACGAAATGCTATTATTGTATTTATGTCAATAGAAATTATGCTAAATGCTGTCAATCTTTTGTTTGTGGCTTTTTCAACGTATCATCAAGATGCACAAGGACAAGTTTTTGTGTTTTTTTCGATGGCAGTTGCAGCAGCAGAAGTAGCAGTTGGTTTGGCTATTTTAGTGTCAATATTCCGAAATATGGGAACCATTGATGTGGGTAATTTAAAGAACTTAAAAGGATAATTTTCGATGGATACAAATTTAGTTTTAGTCTTACTATTATCTCCTTTTTTAGGATTTTTATTGAATGTTTTTTTAGGTAAAAAAATCGGTAAAAATGCTGTCGGAATGGTAGGTACTCTTTCAGTATTGATTTCGTTTGTAATTACACTTTATTTTTTTCAACAAATAAATCAAACGCATAAAGCCATTACCATCGATTTATTTGATTGGATTTCTGTTGAAAAATTTAATGTAAAATTTGGTTTTCTATTAGACCAATTGTCTATTCTTTGGTTACTATTTGTCACCGGAATTGGCTCGCTGATTCATTTGTATTCTATTAGTTATATGCATGATGACGAAAAAGTTCATTCGTTTTTTGCCTATTTGAATCTTTTTATTTTCTTCATGATTACATTGGTAATTGGTAGCAATTTACTCATTATGTTCATTGGTTGGGAAGGCGTAGGACTTTGCTCCTATTTATTAATCGGATTTTGGTATAAAAACCAAGACTTTAATGATGCTGCCAAAAAAGCTTTTATTATGAACCGAATTGGGGATTTAGGTTTTTTAATCGGAATATTTATTGTTGGTTATTTATGTAATTCTTTAGATTATAATTCTATACAAGCTTTTTTATCCTCTAATACTGAAATAAATTTATACTGGATTGCTGCTGCAGCCCTAGCTTTATTCATTGGAGCTTCGGGAAAATCAGCTCAAATTCCATTGTATACTTGGTTGCCAGACGCCATGGCTGGACCAACACCTGTTTCGGCATTGATTCACGCTGCAACGATGGTTACTGCAGGGATTTTTATGATTACTCGTTTGCACTTTTTGTTTGATTTGGCACCTACAATTCAAGAAATTATTGCCGTAGTTGGAGCCATTACTGCTTTGGTAGCCGCAACGATTGCTTTAGTTCAAAACGACATCAAAAAAGTATTGGCTTATTCTACCGTTTCACAATTGGGATTAATGTTCCTTGCTTTGGGTTTAGGTGCTTA
>CAMAWK010000100.1 GCA_945861915.1 Flavobacterium psychrophilum
ATGAATTTCAAGGTGTCATTTGTTCTTTCTAAAAAATCGGTTAAAGCTCCTGGCAAAAGACGTATTTGATATTTTTGGGTTTCTTCTTTTTTGAAATCAAAAAATAGTTGTTGATTAAAATCGTCATATTCAGTTTTAAAATCTACAGTAACAGAATCTTTATTGATGAGTTGCATTTTCGTTTGATCAATTTTTGTCAAAGGCGTTGCGGTTTCTAACGTAAATCGTTCTTTAAATTTCAAGGTATTTCCTTGAACAGCATTTATTTTTAAACTGTCTTTCTTTTGGTCTTTAATTTTGAAGGTGAATTCTTTTTGGTATTTGTCTTTGGTTAAATTGATTGTTAAAGAATCAACTTTTAGTGGTTTGAACCAAATTTGCAACGAATCTTTTTTAGGGAATTTAGTAACAATAGTGGGTAGAATATCTGTTTTATTTTTTAAGGGAATAATAGGTTTTGAGGCGCTATTTATTTTTCCTTCGTAGCCTAAAATCAATCTGTTTCCTGAGGCTTGTACTGGTTTTATGGCTTTGAATTTGGGTGTTTCTTTAAATATTTTTAATTCAAAAACAGAGTCGTTGGGAATGGTAATCAATTGTTTGTGAAACCCTATTTTATCTTTCGACGGATTGAATTTAGCATTCGAATTATAATCTTTCATGGCTACCAAAAGGTATTTTCCCGCTTTTAAATTTTCTAATTTGAAAGTTTTTAAACTGTCCAATGTATTGGTGATGTATCTTGGAAACGCTGTGTAGACCACCGAATCATTTATTTTTTCGTTGGCATCATAAAGCATAACCGAAACAAACGATTCTACTTCTTTGGCGTAAGCATCTTTCACGCTCCCATTCAATGTCAAGGAATCGATTTGATTTCCGGTTGAAAACACATATTTAAACTGATTGTATGGATTTCCTTCGTTATTGTCCTGAATACTTTGCCCAAAGTTGAAACTATAAGTCGCGTTGGGTTGAAGTGTGTCGTTGATTTTTATCGAAATGTATTTACTAGCATTTGTGGGCAATATCAGCGGGGCAGATTTCATAGGTGGAGAAACAATCAATTGCTTATTCAAGTCCTTAAGTTTGATGAATTCGTCAAAAGTCAATTTGATTTCGTTGCCTTTAAAATTAGTGCTGAAATTTTTTGGGAAACTCATTTTCAAAACGGGTGCAATCGTATCCTTGAGACCGCCAGTGATACTACCTCTTTTAGCGCAGCTTGCCAAAATCAAAATCAGTAAAAACGGAATATATTTTAAGTTGCTTTTCAACATAATGAATCAATATTTGAAGCCACAAAATAACAATTATATTCGGTCTAATGGAAATGTTTTGGGTAAATGTTAGTAATTTCGAAGTTCAAATTAAAACCTAACTATGCGCCATTGCCATACAAATAATACTAATTCTGGCTCCAGGAATTTTTAGTAAAGCCTTTGAGCAAGCCTCAAGAGTAGAACCAGTGGTGAGTACATCGTCGATTAAAAGGAAATGTTTGTTATGGTCTTTTTCAGTAAAAGTTACATCAAAAACAGTATCAATGCCTTCGCTACGATTCAATAAATTTTTCTTGGACTGTGTTTTAGAATACACTTTTCGGATTAATAAATCTGGATTATATTGAATTCGGAAATGGTTTGAAAGAGTTTTTCCAAAAAAAGTCAGTTGATTATACCCTCTTTCTCGGAGTTTTCTTTTGTGTAAAGGCACGGGAATTATTTCATCCACAGTTTGCAGAATTTTAGAATCTAATAAATCGGCAACGTACCATTCGCCCAAAATTGTACCAATTTCTTCCTTTCCTTTGTATTTGAGGTTGTGAATCAATTCCTGAACGATTCCTTTTTTGTGAAAATATAGAAATGCCGAAGCATATTCCAACGAGATTCGACCATAGAATTTCTTAAAAGCCTCGTTTTCCGGATTCAAATGATGATTGGTCAATGGCATATTGTGACGGCACAGTGTACAAATCACATTTTCATTCGATACCAAAAGCGATTCACAACTAGCACAAACAGGCGGGAAAAACAAGTCGATAATGCTTTTGAACATATAAAACGGAGATTTGATTATAAAAATAGTGAAATCAATGTTTCAAACTTCAATAATTCCTTTTTTTTAAGTTCACTTTTTATATTTTTGCACCACTATGGCAAAACAAGAAGATTTATTTAAGAATGTAATTTCGCATGCAAAAGAATACGGTTTTATTTTTCCGTCAAGCGAAATTTACGATGGTTTGAGTGCAGTCTATGATTATGCACAAAACGGAGTAGAATTAAAAAAGAACATACGCGAATATTGGTGGAAATCGATGGTTCAAATGAACGATAACATCGTCGGGTTAGACGCTGCCATTTTGATGCACCCAACGACTTGGAAGGCTTCAGGTCACGTTGATGCTTTTAACGATCCGTTAATTGACAACAAAGATTCGAAAAGAAGATACAGAGCCGATGTTTTGATTGAAGATTATGCCGAAAAACTGAATCAAAAAGCAATCAAGGAAATCGAAAAAGCCAAAGCTCGTTTTGGAGAAGCCTTCAACGAACAAGAATTTGTAACCACCAACGCCAGAGTGATGGAATACAAAGCCAAAGAAAGAGAAATTCTAGAGAGAATGGCTCGTTCTTTGGGCAACGAAAACTTAGAAGATGTGAAAGCATTAATCGAAGAACTTGAAATTGCGTGTCCAGAAACTGGTTCTCGAAATTGGACCGAAGTACGTCAATTCAACTTGATGTTTGGTACCAAATTAGGAGCTTCTGCCGATACAGCAATGGATTTATACTTACGTCCAGAAACCGCACAAGGTATTTTTGTCAACTTCTTGAATGTGCAAAAATCGGGGCGAATGAAAGTGCCTTTTGGGATTGCTCAAACCGGAAAAGCCTTTAGAAACGAAATTGTTGCCAGACAATTCATTTTCCGGATGCGGGAGTTTGAACAAATGGAAATGCAGTTTTTTGTCCGTCCGGGCGAAGAAATGAAATGGTACGAACACTGGAAAACGACTCGATTGAATTGGCATTTATCTTTAGGTTTAGGCAAGGAAAATTACCGTTTTCATGATCATGAAAAATTAGCTCATTATGCCAATGCAGCTGCCGATATTGAGTTTAATTTCCCTTTTGGATTCAAAGAATTAGAAGGAATTCACTCTCGAACCGATTTTGATTTAAAAGCACACGAACAATATTCTGGTAGAAAATTACAGTATTTTGATGCCGAATTAAACCAAAATTATGTGCCGTATGTGGTTGAAACTTCAGTAGGTTTAGACAGAATGTTCTTGGCGATTTTTTCTACTTCTTTGAAGGAAGAAACCTTGGAAGATGGCTCTACACGAACAGTCCTTAAATTACCAGCTGTTTTAGCGCCAACAAAAGCCGCCGTTTTGCCATTGGTTAAAAAAGATGGTTTGCCAGAAATTGCCAATAAAATAATAGATGATTTACGTTGGGATTTCAATGTGGCTTATGATGAAAAAGATGCAGTTGGAAGACGTTACAGAAGACAAGATGCGTTGGGAACTCCTTTTTGTATTACCGTGGATCACCAAACTATCGAAGACCAAACAGTAACTATTCGTCATAGGGATTCGATGAAACAAGATAGAGTGAAAGTTTCAGATTTAAAATCAATTATCGAAAACGAAGTTTCTATGCGAAATTGGTTGATGAAAATGTAATAAAATCAAAAAGGCTTCTCGATCGAGAAGCCTTTTTTTTGGTTAAATAGTTTTGGTTTCAATAAATTCTTTCGAATATTCCTTTATTTGATCTCGAACTTTTCTAAATTCTGCAATTAATTCTTTGGCGGTTCCAGCCGATTTAGATGGATCTTCAAAGCTATGATGGATAGTTTTAGTTTGACTTGGGAAAAATGGACAAGCTTCCTTGGCATTGTCACAAACCGTAATCACATAGTCAAATACAATAGCTGCATATTCGTCAACGTGATTTGAGGTGTGTTTAGAAATATCGATTCCGTCTTCCATTAATATTCCCATTGCAAAAGGGTTAATGCCATGAATTTCTACACCAGCACTGTATACTTGTACTTTTTCTTTCCCTAAAAACTGTAAATAGCCATGAGCCATTTGACTTCTGCACGAATTTCCTGTGCATAAAACTAAAATTTTTTTCATTTGTTTTTATTTTTTAAATTATGATTTATACCAACAACCACAATAGATTGATTAAAGTAAATCGGGCATCAAATCCAAAAATGAGGTTCAAAATTGTTATTCCGATAGTGATAACAATAGGTTTTTTGTATTTTATAATAAATTCTTTCACTTTTCTTGATTTTTAACAACACCCAGCGCCAGGAGCACAGCTATTAGTAGTATTTACATTTTTCTCTGATGGAATTCCGCATTGGTCTTGTGCCAAACAAGCTGTTTTTTGGTTTAATAAAACGAAATCTCTTCCGTTGAAATCTAAGTCATACTTGCCAATGGTTTGAGTTTGATACTCAACTTCAACTTCAAAATCTTCGATTCCTAAATTTTTTTCAGATAGTTCGATTATATTGATTAATTTTTGTGGTTTCAATCGGTGGTCAAAATCATTGGCGTCCCAAAGTTGAAAATTCACTACGGTTTCTTTGCGAACAGTTCCGCCACAATCGATGAAGTTTTTAGTAACTAATCCTACTTCGGTAACATGAAAATGTTCAGGTACAGAAGTCCCATCAGACAAAATGAAGCTGACTGTTTCTAATGATTTTAAAATTGTTTTTACTTCTGAAAGTCTCATTTTTATCGTTTTTAGTTAACAACAATTGCTTTTGTTTTTATCAATATGTATAGTGGTTTTTTCAAAAAAACCTTTTATTTTTTCAAATCCTTCATCATTGATACAGTAACAAATAGAAGTTCCTTCGTAGTTTCCTTTTATCAAACCTGCATTTTTAAGTTCTTTGAGATGCTGCGATATTGTTGGTTGCGCCAAAGGCAATTCGTTTACAATGTCTCCACAAATACAACTATCTACTTTGAGTAGATAATCAATGATGGCTATTCGTGCTGGATGTCCTAACGCTTTTAGAATGTCTGCCACTTCGTTGGTCTCAGATGCAAAACCAGATGTTTTTGTTATTCCCATATTGCAATATTACGATATATAAATAAACTGACAAATTATTTCAAACGTTTTTTGAAGTGTTTTTAAGTTGAGTCAATGTCCTTTGTCGGGTTTATTTGTAGTTTGTCAAAAAGTATTAACATTTCTATCAAATATCTTAACAAAGTCAATGAAAATAAGAGTAAATGTTTATTTTTAGCTTGTAAAAAGAGCTTTTTTTTAAATGAAAACAAGCTTTTTTTGTGGTTTCCCCAAAACTACCTTAATAAATAAACTTAATTTTTTAAGATGCTTTTGCATTTTTGAAAACAAATACTATGGCTAACAAATTTAGGTGAAGCCATTAATGAATTACCCGTACATTATTATTGACGACAATCAAGAAAGTGTTTTGAAAACAAAAGCCATTGCTGATAGTTTTTCAGAACTTGATTTCGTGGCTTCGGCAAACACCTACAGCGAGGGATTGCATCTTATCTTAGAGCATACGCCCAAATTAATTTTTCTCGAAATAGATCCTGCCGACAAAAAGAGTGAATTATCCCTAACTCTTATTAATGAATTGTATCGGTATTTGACAGTGGTTCCTAAAATAATAATCACAACATCTAAAAAGGACTTGGCTTTTGATGCAATACAATATGAAGTAGCCGATTATTTGATAAAGCCAGTAGAAAGAATAGATTTGGTTAAATCGCTTTTAAAATTAAAAAAAGCCATTGGCGAAGATGAGGCCTATGTTGTGCAAAATACTGTTTTTGAAAAAGAGTCCAATAATTCAGCCGAATCAAATACAATAGCATTCGAGGAAAAAAGAATTTCAAAAACAGAACAGCCTCTTGTCCTTTGTATTAAATCCTATGGTGACTATCGTTATATTGACGCTACAGACATCTGTTATTTTCAAGCCGACAATAATTCTACCGACATTCACCTAAATAATGGTGAAATGGTGACCGCATTCAAAACATTGAAGCATTTTGAGAGTATTTTGCCCACTCCTTTTGTTAGAATACACAACAGTTATATTGTAAACCGAAACTACATTTCTAGAATTCATACAGGAAATACGGTATGTTACATTAAAAACAGCACTACAAAACTGCCTTTCTCAAAATCCTACAAGGCAAATGTAGATGCTATTATTTCTGATTTTTCTAGTGGGAATTACATAGAAATCTAAGAATTTGTCATTTACCCAGATTTGGGTATCATTCACTATCAGACAACCACATTCTACCATATACCCCTTTGTTCATGGGGGTAAATCGAGGTATGCTATATACTTTTACATCGTATTAAGGCGTGAAACCATGTCTTTACTCTCTAAAACGAAAAATATATAATAATATAAAATCTCAAATTATGAAAAGAGTATTCTCAACATTCGGATTAACTGCGATAGTAATAATTTTAACATCTTTTACTACTCCAGAAACTAAAAATACAATTGTAACTAACAACACTAACACAGAAGTTGTAAACGGATCAGTAATTTCAAATAGAAAAATGGACGTTGTATATGGAGGAGGGGTTATCTCAAACAGAAAAATGGACTTTGTAAATGGAGGAGGGGTTATCTCAAATAGAAAAATGGATGCTGTAAGTGGTTCAGTTATTTCAAATAGAAAAATGGATTAATTTTTTTTAAATTTTTATTAAGGCTGTCAATTTTATTGGCAGCCTTTTTTTATGTCAATAGTTTTACTATTTTTGAACATTCTCAAATCAAACTATTGAATAAGTTTTATTACATAACAATCTTTCTTCTTATATTGTTTGGTTGTACTAAAAAAAAAACAGACAATAATACTCCTAATTCTTCTAGTGATAGTCTTTCCATTTTTTTGGAAAAGGCATACGACTATGAACTCCAAACTTCCAAACGGGAAGAATATATCAAGAAAGCTTATGAACTTGTATTGAATCAAGAAAACGATTCCATGCATCGGGTCAATTTATTCCGAGTTGCCAATCGTTATTTTAATATGGATAATTGGTCGGGGTATAAAAAAGTGGTAGATGTTGCTTTAGAAAAATCCATTTTGAGCAATGACAGCTTAAGCATAGCCAAAGCGAATAGTTATTTAGCAGATTTTTATGATGCCAAAGGCATATCGGATACTGCCTATTTGAATTATTCTAAAGCCGAAAAAATTTATTCAAAGTTAAATGACAATATAAATTTGGCAAAATGTAGGCTTAGAAAAGCTAGATTGCAGTACAATGAAAGTGACTTAAGGGGATGTGAAATATCGGTATTCAGCGCAATGAGAGCCTTGAGTGGAGAAAAAGAAGACATTGTTATTTACGATTCATATAATCTTTTAGGTATTGTGTACAATGATTTAGGTGAGTTTAGCAAAGCATTAGAGTATCATAATAAGGCATTAAATAGTATTGATGAGCAGACATCGCCCATAGAACTTCAACACAAAGCTTTGTCAATAAACAACATAGGGTTTGTTTATCAAACTAAGGGTCAACATCAGGAAGCGATAGTTTATTTTGAGAAAGCGTTGGCAAATAAAAGCGATTTAATTAAGTACAATCTTTTTGCTTATTCTGTATTTTTAGATAATTTAGGTTATTCTCGATTCAAGTTAAATGAATCTAAGGATTTGCCTGAGTTATTTTATGAATCCCTAAAATTGCGTGATAGTCTTGATTCTACCTTAGGAATTATAGGTGTAAAAATCCATTTATCAGAATATTTTGCTGCTAAAAACGATACTTTTAAAGCACTCCAATATTCCAACGAAGCTCTTACTGCTGCACGACTGTCTAAAAATAATCGAAATATATTACTTCCACTCAAACAATTGTCGGTTTTAGAACCTCAAAATGCGACAAAATATAACAAGGAATACATTCATATTAACGACAGTTTGCAAAAAGCGGAGAGGATTATAGGAGAGAAATTTACCCGTATTGAGTACGAAACAGATCAAGTGATAGCGGAAAATGTGAGTTTAACAACCAAAAACAGGAATATCGTTTATGCGTTTGGGATTTCAATAATCATAATGCTGTTTTTATATATCATTAGAGTACAAAAGGCAAAAACTAGAGAGTTATTATACAAACAAGAACAGCAAAAAGCGAATGAAGAAATTTATAATCTAATCATTTCGCAACAAAACAGTGTGGAAAAAACACGTTCACAAGAAAAAAAACGTGTAGCTCAAGAGTTGCATGACGGCGTTTTGGGTAGGATGTTTGGTGTAAGAATGAATTTGGATAGTGCAAACGAAATTGTAGATGAGTCTGGAATAAGGGTACGAAATGAGTTTATTTTA
>CAMAWK010000101.1 GCA_945861915.1 Flavobacterium psychrophilum
TAAGAAACAAAAAGCCTTTGGAAAGATAAAAAAACTATAAATTACCCATGAACGGTTTCTGATTTTCCGTAATTAGTAATGAGTTTTCCTTCGAATTCTAGCCATTCTGCCCAGCGTTTGTCAACGTTTACTTTCTCGGAATATTTTCGAGCAAAACCTAAAAAAGTGGTATAATGTCCGGCTTCGCTAATCATTAATTTTCTATAAAATTCGGCTAATTCTTTGTCTTCAATATTTTGGGATAATACTTTAAATCGCTCGCAACTTCTGGCTTCAATCATAGCCGAAAAAAGCAATCTGTCTACAAAAGCATCGTTGCGACTGCCGTCTTTTTTCATAAATTTAAAAAGCTCATTTACATAATGATCTTTGCGTTCTCGACCCAGTTTTAGCCCACGTTCTTTAATAATATTATGAACCATCTGGAAATGCTCTAATTCTTCTTTAGCAATTTCCAGTAAATCGGTTACCAATTCTTCGTGTTCCGAATTATAGGTAATTATCGTGATAATGTTCGTAGCTGCTTTTTGCTCGCACCAAGCATGATCGGTCAAAATTTCTTCAATATTTGATTCTACAATGTTTACCCATTTTGGGTCGGTAACTAATTTTAATCCTAACATTTTGTCTAACTGTAAATGAGTTACAAAAATACAGATTTTATTCCTTGCAAAACATTCAGTTTTTAGGATTATTTCCCTTATTTTGTATCGTAAAAGTATTTCTATGCACGAGAATCACACTGTTTTAATTATTGGATTTGTTTGGCCAGAACCCAATTCTTCGGCAGCAGGAGGGCGAATGGTACAATTAATTTCTATTTTAAAAGAACAGGGTTTTAATGTTACATTTGCCAGTCCAGCAATGGATAGTGAGTACATGATTGATTTGGAATCGTTGGGTGTTATCAAGAAATCGGTTGCATTGAATTGTTCTAGTTTTGATGTTTTTATAAAAGAACTCAATCCCACAATCGTTTTGTTTGACCGTTTTATGATAGAAGAACAATTTGGTTGGCGTGTAGCCGAAAACTGCCCTGATGCTTTACGAATATTAGATACCGAAGATTTGCATTGTTTGCGCTTGGCACGACAAAAAGCGTTCAAAGAAAACCGACCCTTTTCAACAGACGATTTGCTAGTTGAAGATGTTGCTAAAAGAGAAATTGCCAGTATTTTGCGTTGCGACATTTCACTAATAATTGCCGAACATGAAATGGAATTACTCAAATCCGTTTTTAAAATCAATGCCGATTTATTGTATTATTTGCCTTTAATATTGGAAACTATTGACGATTCAACGATTCAAAAATTACCTTCATTTGAAGATAGAAAGGACTTTGTTTTCATTGGAAACTTCCTTCACGAACCCAACTGGAATGCGGTTCAATATTTGAAAGAAAACATTTGGCCACTCATCAGAAAACAACTTCCCGAAGCAGTATTAGAAATTTACGGAGCGTATCCTTCTCAAAAGGTTTTGCAATTGCACCAACCCAAAGAAGGATTTCATGTTTTGGGTCGTGCCGATGATGCCCAAAAAATGGTGAAAAACGCTCGAATTGTTATAGCTCCTTTACGATTTGGCGCAGGTATAAAAGGAAAATTAGTAGAAGCCATGCTGTGTGGAACGCCGAGTGTAACGACCACAATTGGAGAAGAATCGATGTCTGGCGATTTACCTTGGAATGGTTTTATCGAAGATAATCCAATAGTTTTTGCCAACAAAGCAATACAATTATATCAAGACAAAACGCTGTGGCAAAAAGCCCAAGAAAACGGTTTTGAAATTATAGAAAAACGCTATTTGAAATCCTTGTTTGAAGAGGATTTTGTTAAGCACATTTTAGAAAAACAAACCCATTTAAAACAACATCGTTTAGAAAATTTTATGGGAGCTCTTTTACAACATCACACTTTGACTAGCACAAAATATATGTCACGTTGGATTGAGGAAAAGAATAAAGTGTAACATTTTTAATTTCTTGCAATCAACTCCGCCACCATTCGTCCCGATTTCATAGCGGCGTTTATCGAACCGTTCAATAAATGATCGCCACAAATAAATAAATTGTCGTTGATTTTAATTTCGGAATTCGACACTTCATTGGACACTTTTTCTTGATTGGGCAAGGCATAATTGATGCGATAGGTTTTCAATAGTTTCCAATAATTCACTTGGTTTCCATACCATTGTTTTAATTCGGCTTTCATGTTTTCGGATAGAGTTGCATCGTCAATAGCTGGAATTCCGTTGTATGAAATGGAAATTAAAACTTTTCCTTTAGGTGCGTATTCATTGGAAATATTAGATAGTACAGTCAAATTATTAACCCATTTTTTATCTTTTGAAGCATTCAAAACCACCACCGCTTTTTGAGTGGGAGCGATTGAGGCTTCAAAATACATGGTGGTTACTTGATGGAAATTTTGTTTCGTTTTCGAAATGTAGTTTCCTGCGAGTCCAATAGCTTCTGTAGCAATGATAATTTTATCTGCTTCCAAAGTTGTCCCATTTTCGCAAATGATTTTGTTGTTTTCGATTTCGCTAACTTTCACATTGTATTGAATCGAATTTTCAGGAAGCATAGCCACCAATTGTTTTGGGATTTCTTCCATTCCCAATTCAGGAATAGCTGCATCGCCTTCAGAGAACATTTTCATTACAAAATCGAACATATTGCTGGATGTTTTCAAATCATTTTCTAGAAAAATGCCTGAAAAGAATGGTTTGTAAAAACGATTAATCATTTTAGAACTGAAACCATAATTCTTTAGTTGTGAAATAGTATCCGTTTCAGGTTGTTTGAAAATGGCAGAAATGGTGATTTTGACTAATTTATTTTTCAGAAAAAGGGTATTTATTTTATCTTTCAGGTTACCAACTGGAGCAAATAAAGTAGCAAAAAGAGCCGTTGGACGCCTGAATGGATCTGCAATTTCGAATTGCCCTCTATCATAAAGCACGGTTGCACCGGGTAAAAATCGTTTGAGATTTAATATGTTGTAATCTAGTAACGCTTTAGTTTCGGGATATTCAGTCAATAAAACCTGAAAACCTCTATCCAAACGAAAACCATCAATGATATCGGTTTTGATTCGTCCGCCGGCTCGCTCACTTGCTTCTAAAATTTGAACTTTATATCCTTTTTGATGCAAATAAACAGCTGCGGTTAAACCTGAAATTCCTGCGCCAATAATCGTGATGGTTGGTTTCATTTTTATATTTAATTGACAATGAATAAATGTAAAACTTCTTTGAAAAATCTACGCTTTTTTTGAAACCGTCATCATAAAATCTTTCAAATACAAAGGTTCAAAGTATGCAACATCAACAAAATCATTACTCTTGAATTTTTCAAAGCTCCATTTACTCATTTCATTTGCCGATGGGAATTTCTTGTCTTCAAGAAAAATAAAATTATCATTAATTAAAATCGACCTGCATTTTTCAGCACAATCGCCAACAAAATAAAGTGTTTGTTTTAAATGATTAAAAGAATTTTCAGTAATTACTTCCGCTTCAACTGCTCTAATTTTTTCAAAATTTGGATTAAAAATTGCACTATACACTTCCATTCTTCGGGCATCGAGCATCGGAATAATAAAACCATCAGAAATAGCAACTTGCGATGCCAAAACCTGCAAAGTATCTACTGCAATCAGTGGAATATCTAAAGCAAAACACAAGCCTTTAGCTGCCGAAACTCCAATTCGCAAACCTGTATACGAACCCGGACCTTGACTCACGGCAATCGCTGATAAATCACTAAAACTAATTTCCGATTCTTGAATGATTTCTTCTATAAAAACATGCAATCTTTCTGCATGTGAATAACCCTCTTCTGCTATTTCTTTGCAAATGATTGTTTTTCCATCTTTTGATAATGAAACGGAACAATTCTTGGTCGCCGTTTCGATGTTGAGAATATAGGACAAAATTATTAAAAGGTTTAAAAGTTTAAGGTTTAATGAATTAAACACTTAAATTTGGTTATTAACTAATGAAATCTACTCACTAAGTCACTGTTCTAGACACTATTTTTTCTGTTCTTTTTTTTCGGTTGTGATTTTATCCCCCGAATTCAACTCTTTTGTAACAGTTGTATAAGGTCCAGTGATGACCGTATCGCCTTTTTTAAGTCCAGAAATAACTTCAATATTAGTATCGTCTTGAATGCCGGTTTTAATAATTCGTATTTTGGCTTTATCTCTTACTTTAACAAAAACACACTCCAATTTTTTATCACTTTTCACTGGTTCATTTTCGCTTTCTTCTTCATTAAATTTGTCGGTTTCATTTTTCTTAACTGCTGTCGTATCCGATTTTATTACAACTGAACTAATGGGAATAGCCAAAACATTGGCTTTTGTTTTGGTAATAATATCTACAGTGGCAGTCATTCCTGGTCTGAAAGGTGAATAAGTTGCAGGTTTTCCTTCCACTAATTCTTGGTAAGATTCTTTAAGAATTCGCACTTTTACTTTAAAATTAGTTACTTGATCTGCTGTTAATGTTGTACTTGCTGAGTTAGAAATACTAGTTACAATGCCTTTAAACTGTTTCTTCAAATAAGCATCTACCTCTACTTTAGCCGCGTCACCCACTTTAATTTTCACAATATCATTCTCGTTCACATCGACCTCAACCTCCATATTATTCAAATTGGCAACACGAAGAATTTCGGTTCCTGCCATTTGTTGCGTTCCCAAAACACGCTCTCCTAATTCAACATTCAACATTGAAATTGTTCCGTCTGCAGGGGCATAAATAGTAGTTCTTCCCAGATTATCTTTGGCTTCACTAACAGTTGCTGAAGCACTTTGAACAGTATAATATGCATTTTGTTTAGTCGCTTTTGCCACTTCAAAACTAGCTATGGCTTTATCCCAATCTAATTTTGAAATGATTCCTTTATCGAATAAAGTTTTACTTCGTTCATAATTGGCTTTTGCTTCTTTAAATGAAGCTTCAGCTTGGGTTAAACCTGCTTTGGTTCCTGATAAATTAGAAACCGACCGATTGTAACCTGAAGTGTATAAATCGGGATTTATTTTTACCAATAAATCGCCTTTTTTAACAATTTGTCCTTCTTTTACATTCAGTGCAATAATCTCGCCCGAAACCTCCGATGAAATTTTAACTTCTATTTCGGGTTGAATTTTACCCGTAGCCGAGACTGTTTCAATAACTGTTGTGGCTTTTACTGGAACAATTTCTATTGATTTTCCTTTATCATTTGAGGCAATAATCCCTGTTTTTTTTAATATCAATAAGGCAGCAATACATAAAACGATTGCTCCAATTATTAAATAAATAGTTTTTTTCGACATCTTGTTTTAGTTTTTAACGATGGGTATTCCGAAATAGAATTCTAGAATTTTTATTTTAAAAATAGAATCATATTTTGTTCTAATTACTTCTGATTGCGCGTTGGATAAAATAGTTTGAGCCTGATTAAAATCGAATGAATTCATCATTCCAACATCGTATTTTTCTTTTGCATAGCGATATGCCTCTTCCCTAGCCTCGAGAGCAACTATCGAGGATTCATATGCATTCAAAGCTCCTTTGGCATCTGTAAAAGCGGTATATACATTTTGTTTTAAATTTAATTCTTGCTGTTCGACTGCAATTTTCGATTTTTCTAAACTCACCTTAGAACGTTCAAAATTATTTCGAGCTGCAAAACCATTAAAAATTGGAATGGTCAACTGAGCCCCAAAAGTTTGACCTTTGTTATCACTAAATTGGTTAAAGACCGAAGCTGGACCTCCTAATACAGCTGTTGTATTGGGACGTAATACATTTTGATTTGTACCATCAACATAACCGATAATAGATGTAGGATCATTAGTGTTGGGCACAAATCCAGTTATAACATCACTATATCCAGCTCTAGTATTAAAATTGTAAAAACCTACCACACTTGGCTGAAATACCCCTTTGGCAATAGCCAGATTTTTTTCGGCTATTTCAAGATTGGTTCGCGCAATTTTTAGTTCAGTTCGGTTTTCTTTAGCTTTATCAAAAATGGAATTGGGCGTTTGATTTAAAACAGAATTCGATTCTGGAATTTTAGCTTCATCGGCAACATCAAAATCATAAAAGTCCTTTAGTTGTAATAATTGAGCCAAACTCAACTTTGAAATCAACAAAGTATTTTCGGCTGAAATCACTTTCTGATTTGTTGAAGCTACCGTTGCTTTTACATCCAATAAATCGCCTTTTGGCAAAGTACCCGCATTTACTAATTCTTCTGAACGAAACAATTGCTTTTTGTTTATTGCTAATTGGTCTTGCTGCACTTTTAGATTTTCTTTATTAAAGAGAACTTGCAGAAAAGCATTCGCGACATTGAGCGCAATATCCTCTTTCATTTTCACTAATTGATATTGGGCAGCAATAATCGAAAGATTGGCTTTTCGAAGCGTATTTTGGTTTTGTAATCCTTTATAAATATCGATTCCTACTGATGCTCCCGCCGATGTAAACTGGGTGGTTTGATTGCGTAATAATCCAGTTGTAATATCTTGATTTAAACCAATATTCCAGGAATGAGAAGCATTGGCATTAAAAGTGGGAAGAAAATTACCAATTGCTCCTTTTTTGTCAATGGCAGAATTTTTGGCGTCCAATTCGATTTCCTTGATGGTTATGTTATTTTGTATTGCATATTTTACACATTCTTCCAATGTCCAAATTTTAGTTTGTGCCTGAAAACAGTGACTACAAACTAAAAAAAGCACTACCGCTAAACTATTTTTTTTGTACATAAAAACAAATTAATACTGTTTTAAAGCTATGCAAAATTAGCTTTTTATATTAAAAATTAGTGCTTAATAAAACGCTTTGTTTTCAAAAATTTAAAACTAACTCATTAGACATTTTTAATTAGAGTTTGTTACAAAAAGAGTTTTGTTTTGTTAATTTTGTTCTTCAAATTCAAAACAAAATGCTTCTATTTTCTAAAATTGTATCCGTTTTTTCATTTTTACTATTGCTTGTAAGTTGCACAAGCTCTCAAAAAATAGCCACTTTAAAACCTGAACCTGATGACGCGAGTCCACTAGTGTTTGAAACTGTTCCTTCTTATATTAATTTGCCTATTAGTGTAAAACTAAAAGACATCGAGAACAAAACCAATGAACTTTTAACGGGTTTAATTTATGAAGATACCAATATCGAGGACGATAACATCGAAATGAAAATTTGGAAACTAGCACCCATCACCATTGAAAACAACTCAGAAAAATCGAATGGAAATATCAAAACAGTGCTGCCGCTAAAAGCGATTATCAATTATCGAATTGGCACTAAAACATTAGGTGTTTCATTGTATAAAACCAAAGAATTTATTTTGAATGGATTAGTCACTTTAGAAAGTGATGTAAGCTTGACTAACTGGAAATTAAGTACTAAAACACAACTCAAATCCTTAGATTGGAACGAAAGTCCTACAACAACAATTCTTGGAAAAAATGTTTCTGTAACCTATTTAATCAATCCAACAATTCGCCTTTTTAGATCAAAAATCGAAAAAAGTATCGACGCAGCTATCGACAAATCGATGGATTTCAAACCCAATGTTTTAACAGCCATAGAAAAAATTTGCACCCCCTTTTTGATGAATGAAGCCTATGAAAGTTGGTTACAAATAAATCCGTTAGAGATTTACTCCACAGCTGCCCAACTCAAAAATGATACTTTTTTAGTAGAAATGGGAATGAAAGCTACGATGGAAACTTGGATTGGAAAAAAACCGGCATCAAAGTTCGACGCAACGAAAATCATATTGAAACCAGTCGCAAAAATACCGAATTTGATTTCGGCAAATGTTACTGCGGTTTCGACTTATGCGGAAGCTTCTAAATTAATGACAAAGAATTTTGCTGGACAAGAATTTGGTTCTGGAAGCAAAAAAGTTAAAGTCCAAAAAGTAGACATTTGGCACAAAAACGAAAAAATGGTCATTGCGTTAGATGTTTTAGGAAGCGTAAACGGAACGATTTATTTAACAGGATTTCCAAAATACAACAGTCAAACGAAGGAATTGTATTTTGACAAGTTGGATTATGCATTAGATACTAAAAACAAATTAATTCGTACCGCCAATTGGTTGGCACAAGGATTAATTCTAAAAAAAATCCAAGAAAGTTGTCGCTATTCCATCATTCCAAATTTAGACGAAAGCAAAAAAAGCATGCTGAAATACCTTCAAAATTATTCGCCTATGCCAGGTGTTTTTGTGAATGGAAAAAT
>CAMAWK010000102.1 GCA_945861915.1 Flavobacterium psychrophilum
ATATGTATCAAGATTATTTAGATGAAGTCTATCCAATAAGGAAGCCTCAAGGCGATGAATTATTAGATAATTTCACTCAAAGACCATATACTCCAGACCCTTTGGACGTGAATTTTGGCAAATCGTATGAACAGGTAAAAAAAGAAGATAAAAAGTTTTCACAACCCAATTTTCATGGTAAATCTTCCATTCCTCAAGATCAAACTATTACTGCTTTTTATGCCAAAAAGACGATAGATGCCATTGAGCGTCTTAAGAATAAACCTTTTAGTATTACGGCATCATTCCATTTTCCCCACGCACCTATGATTCCCTCTTCGCCTTATTATGGTATGTATCCTGCACAGGATATGAAGGCGCCCATTAGTATTCATGATGACATGACGAACTCTCCTTATTTAAATGCAAATGGAAGAAAAAAATTACCAGAGTTTGCAGACGAGGAAAAAATTAAATACATGATTTCAAATTATTATGGTTTAATTAAAGAAATAGATGTTTGGATGGGTAAAATTATGGATAAGTTAGATGAAACAGGACTTACAGATGATACTTTAATCATTTTCACGAGTGATCATGGCGAAATGCTTGGAGCTCATGGCATGCGGGAGAAAAATGTGTTTTATGAAGAATCCTCTCATGTGCCATTAATTATAAGAATGCCTAATCAAATTAAACCAAATACAACTGTCAATGGTTATGTTTCTAATGTCGATTTATTTGCCACTATTATGGATTATTTAAAAGTGGGAAACTATAAATCGGAAGGCGAAAGTTTAAGAGACTTAATCGAAAATAAACCAACAGCCCATGGTAAATATGTGGTTACAGAATGGGATTATAATGGCCCTACAACTCCAAATTATATGATTGTTAAAGCCGGTTGGAAGCTAATGGTACCTTACACAGAAGACTCTAATGTCTTAAATGCGCTATATGATTTGAATACAGATCCGCATGAAATGAATAATTTATTAGGGATAAACCCCAATAAAAAACAATACGAACAAAAAGCAGAAGAATTAAGAAGTTGCTTACTGGAATGGTTGCAAAAAAATAACTCTAAGCATTATAATGGAGTATTAAAACGAAAATTTATTTAAATTAAAAAAAAATGGAATTATATCCTTTAAAATTCACCCCTCTTTTTAAATACAGAATTTGGGGTGGCAGTAAATTAAAAACAGTACTAAATAAAGAGTACACAGAAGAAAATATCGGTGAATCTTGGGAAATTTCGGATGTCTCTGGAGATGCAACTAGAGTGGAAAACGGTTTTTTAAAAGGTAAAACCTTAAAAGAAATTACAAGACAATTCAAAGGTAATTTTGTGGGTGAAAATGTTTATAAGAATTTCGGAGAGGATTTTCCATTATTAATAAAGTTTATTGATGCAGAAACACCTTTATCCATTCAAGTGCATCCAAGCAATGAAATAGCTAAAGAACGACACAACTCTTTTGGTAAAAATGAGATGTGGTATGTTATGCAAGCCGATGAAAACGCAGAGCTGATCGTTGGATTTGATGAAGAAATAAATAAAGAGAGTTATAAAACGCATTTAGAAAATAATACTATTTTAGATGTCATGCATCATGAATATGTTAGTGAAGGCGATACCTTTTATATCCCTACAGGCAGAGTGCATGCTATAGGTGCTGGTGTTTTGTTGGCAGAAATTCAACAAACATCAGACATAACGTATCGCATCTATGATTATGATAGGGTGGATGCTAAAACAGGAGAGAAAAGAGAACTACACAATGAATTAGCCATTGATGTGATAGATTTTAAAGTGTATGATTCCTATAAAACAAGTTATGAATTAAAGCCAAATGTTTCGAATAAACTGGTGCATTCCCCTTATTTTAAAACAAACATATTAAGTATTAAAGGGGAAGTCAAAAAGGACTATTCAGCTATCGATTCTTTTGTTATTTATATTTGTGTAGAAGGAACTTTAGCTATTCATCATAAAGGGGAGATCTATTCGCTTTCACAAGGCGAAACAATTATGTTCCCATCCAGCATTGCATCTCTTGTGCTTAATGCTTCTGACAATGCTAAATTTCTAGAGGTTTATTTTTAATAAAATATTAATATGAAGAATAAACAAATATGGTGAAAAATAAATCAAGAATAATAAAAAGGGGTGTTGGAATATTAACACTTATATACACTCTGAATCCAGGAATAACAACTGCACAAAAATCATCAGTTAAACCCAATGTTATTATAGTATATACAGATGATCAAGGAACTATTGATGCTAATTGCTATGGGGCAAAAGACCTGTATACCCCCAATATCGATAGATTGGCTGAGTCAGGAGTTCGGTTTACTCAATTTTATGCTGCTGCGGCTTTATGTTCGCCATCAAGAGCTTCTTTGTTAACCGGTAAAACACCCTTAAAGGCAGGATTACCAGGCAATGCTCCTTCAATAAGAGGTGAGGCTGGATTGCCTACGGAACAAATTACCATCGCAGAGACACTAAAAAAAAACGGATATAAAACCGGCCACATTGGGAAATGGCATTTAGGGTATAGCGATGAAACCATGCCTTTAGCTCAAGGCTTTGATTATTCATTTGGTCACATGAGTGGCTGTATTGATAATTATTCGCATTTTTTCTATTGGGAGGGAGCTAATAGACATGACCTATGGGAAAACAGAAAAGAAGTATGGATGGAAGGTGAATATTTTCAAGATGTTATGGCAAGCAAGGCAGAAAAGTTTATTACAGAAAACAAGGACAATAGCTTTTTCCTTTATTATGCATTAAACCTTCCTCATTATCCGTTGCAGGCATCGAAAAAATGGAGAGAATATTATAAAAATTTAGAAAGTCCTAGAGACAAGTATGCCGCTTGTATTTCCACTCTTGATGAGCGAATTGGGTTGCTTCTAGATCAACTAGACGAATTAAATATTCGAGAGAATACCATCGTTATTTTTCAGTCGGATCATGGGCATTCAATGGAGCAACGGACTTTTTCTGGTGGTGGAAATTCTGGAATTTATCGGGGTGCCAAGTTTTCTTTTTTTGAAGGCGGCATTAGAGTACCCTCAATTATAAGCTGGCCCTCTAAAATTCAGAAGAATGAGGTTATAGATGAGATGGCGGTTAATGTAGATTGGTTTCCTAGTATACTTGATTTGTGTAAAATAGGATACGATAAAGATAATTTTGAAGGAAAAAGTCTTGTGGATGTAATTTATAAAAAGAAGAAATCGCCACATGAAGTCTTCTGGTGGTATGAAAATGCAAACCGTTGGGCGGTTCGAAAAGGAGATTGGAAGTTGTTGAAAAATCCCATCGATCCTACACAAAAAATTTCAATAGAAACTACAAACTCATTCTATCTGGTTAACATTAGAAATAATCCAAAGGAATCTGAAAACGTAGCAGCTAAATATCCTGAGAAAGTGGAAGAATTAAATAATGAATTTAATTCTTGGAATAAAAGTGTTGAAAAATAGAATTTACAGAGGCTATTAATCGAAAATTAATAATTAATTAATGAATGGATAGTTTATTTGTACAATAAAAAGTAAAAAACTATTAATAAACTAAATTAAAAAAAAATGAAAAAATTACTATTAATTGCACTATTGGCTATTTCTCTCGCGGGTAATGCGCAAGCTCAGGTTGATTTAAACGCTAAAAAAGTTTCAGAGAGTATGAGTACCGTCATGGGTTTATCTTCGGAAGAAACAACTCAGGCATACGATCTTGTCTCTAAGAGAAACAAAGATAAAATAGCTTTAAAAGAAAAGTTTGGAGATGATGTAGAGGGTTTTAAAGTTGAAGGAAAAGAAGTGGAAATACAGTTCAATAAAGATATGAAGGATTTAGTTGGAAATGAAAAATGGAAAATCTGGGCTGATTTTAAAAAAGCAGAGAATGAAGCAAAAGCTAAAAACTAATATTTTTTTTAATTTAATTCAAAAAGTCACCATTTAGGTGACTTTTTTTACCTTAAAATCAAAAATATTTTTCATCAAACAATAAAATAATATGTTACGAATTAAAACCAACTTTTGTTTTTTATTTTTTCTATTCGCTTGTACATTTTGTAATCGGTCTTTGGCACAAGAGACTTACAATCTTGTTTTCAATCCGATAAAAGGTTTTGTAAACGAAGCCGAAAAACCATATAGGGATGAACTTTGCCTGAGCGGTAAATGGCAGTTTATGCCAGTTTACGAAACCGATATGGCAAAATTCGTAAAGCCAGTCTCATTTAATTGGGACGCAGTTCCTTTAAAAATACCCTCGCCTTGGAATGTAAATGCCTATACTAGTGGCGAAGGCGGCGACTTTAATACTTTTCCTTCCTATCCTAAAGCTTGGGAACAAGCACAAATGGGTTGGATGAGAAAAGAGTTTGTTTTACCCGAAAATTGGATAGGAAAGCAAAAAAAACTTCATTTTGAAGCCATAGCTGGATTTGTCAAAATTTATGTAAACGGCCAGTTTGTGGGTGAATACATTGATTTGTTTTTCCCACGAGAATTTGATGTTACCCCATTTCTGAAAAAAGGAACCAATGAAGTGATGGTTGGTGTAGCCAAAGCGAGTTTAACGGATGTTCCGGGGAAATATGGCCACCGTAATTATTTGGCCGGCTCGAGGTGGGGACAGCATATTGCCGGTATCTGGCAGGATGTTTCATTGATAGCTGTACCTGAATTGGCCATTACCAATGTGTTTGTAAAACCCAACGTCCAAAAAGACACATTGGCTTTTTCAGTAAGTATTAAAAATAACTCGGCTAAAAGACAATCGTTTACTATCAATGCAGCAGTCAAAAACTGGGCAAAGCCGACAACAAGCGATATCAACCTATTGCCTTTAGATAACGGAGGTATGACCGATGAGGTTTTTGTCATAGCTAATGCCAAAAAATTTACCCTAAAAGCGGGCGATAGCATTGTGGTAAATCTGAATCGAAAAATAAATGGAGAACTAAAATTGTGGTCGCCGGAGTCTCCAAACCTCTATGGCTCTGTCATAAGCTTGAATACCTATAAAAATACCGTTATTGACACAAAATATATCCGATTTGGCTGGCGACAATTTGCAATCAAAGGACTTGAATTTACCTTGAATGGAAAACCTATTCTGCTAAAAGGCGATTCATGGCATTTTATGGGAATACCACAGATGACTCGTCGGTACGCCTGGGCATGGTATACAATGCTGAAGGATGCCAATGCCAATGCAGTACGGCTTCATGCACAGCCTTTCCCTACTTTTTATCTTGATATGGCCGACGAAATGGGGATGTGCGTACTCGATGAAACAGCAATTTGGTCAAGCGATGGGGGACCTAAAATGGATTCGGAAACGTATTGGTCAAGATGTAAAACCCATGTAAAAAGCCTTGTAATGCGCGATCGCAACTATCCTTCTGTTTTTGGATGGAGTGTGTGTAACGAAACACTGCCAGTAGTTACGAATCTTATGCGTGGCACAAAGGATCTAATCGATCGCCAGATTCAGGAAATAAATAATTGGACAGAAATTACAAGGACACTCGACCCTAGCAGAAACTGGATTTCTGGCGATGGCGAACCGATGTATCCTACTAATTTACCTACTGTGATTGGACATTATGGAAATGAATCGTCTATGAAAGGATGGTCATCACGAGGTTTGCCCTGGGGAATTGGCGAGACTGGAATGGCCTACTTCGGAACACCAAAACAGGTATCAATACATAATGGCAATCGTGCATACGAATCACAACTAGGGCGAATGGAAGGCTTGGCAAACGAAGCTTATAAACTTATTACAACACAATTTAAATACAAACCGTGCTACACTAGTATTTTCAATATAGTTTGGTATGGATTAAAACCCTTGGCTTTTGGAATGAAAGACTCCTCTCGTGCGCCAATTCTCGAAGACGGTATTTTCTTCCCTGCTTTTAATGAGGGAGTTTTTGGCGTTCAACCCGAACGCTTAGGGCCTTATACTAGCACGCTCAATCCTGGCTACGATGTCAATCTGCCATTGTACAAAACCTGGCCGATGTTTGAGGCTGTTCAAGCAGCCAACAGCACACCGGTAAAAGAGTTTAAGATGTATCCTAAATTAGCGTCATCCAAAAAATTTCCAGTAATCGAAAACGATACCCTTATTTTGATTGGAACTGATTCGTCGCAACTGGCTCTTAAACTTACTGAAATGGGTGTTCGCTTTAGTAAAACAGCTGTACCTACAGCCAAATCATTGGTCATAATTGATGGTTTGAATATAGCTACTGATAAAGTATTGAAAACCAAATATGAAAAAGCCATAAATGCCGGTGCACGAATTATAATTTGGGGAGTTTCGCCCGAAACGCTTTCTTCGCTAAATACTATTTTGCCTTTTCCTCTGGCACTTGAACCACGTAAAGCTACATCGTTTATCAAAGTGCAAGATGCACCCATTTTGTCAAGTTTAGAGCATAGCGATTTCTATTTTTCAGAATTATTGCCGCTCGGAAAAACCGCTTTAAATTATGGGATGACGGGCGAAATGGTTAAAAATGCTACCGTTTTACTCACTGCTTGCACTACCGAATGGCAAGCCTGGAATGGTCGTCCTGAACCAACTAAAACCGGAAGTGTTTTCCGAAGCGAGATGGAGAAAAAAGGGGTGGGAACTTCTTTAATTACTTTTAATCAAGGAAAATCAGAGGTGATGATAGCTTCGTTTGACTTTAAAGATATGACTATTGAATCGGAGTCGCCTATTCGATTAATGTTAGCCAATTTGGGAATACAATTTGATAATTCGATTTATGAAAATAAACGAGCTATTGACTTGAATGGCAACTTGATTAAGTTTAAGGAAGATGCTGATGGCATTAGCTTTTGGGTGTTTAGCCCAAGATCGCTGGTCGATTTATTGTCAGAACCCGATATGCCTAAGTTGAGCTTAGAAATTAAGGAGGTGGCTAATTTTAATTTTATTCTTAATGGAGATAAAAGAGCGCCTCTGAAGGAGATTCCATTAGACAGAGGTTGGAATAAGTTTGTGATAAAATTTAGGGAAAATATTCCTGAAAGCAAGCAAAAAATCAAAGCGATTTTTAAGTGTGATAATATGGAGTTTTTTAAACAAATAAACTCAATGAGTGAACGATAAATCAGCATCATTTCAACAATGAATCTCTAAAATTTTGTTATTGTTACTATTGCTGCAAAGCAATATTAACATTACAATTCTATAAAATAAATTAAAAATTGATAAAAAAATGAATAAATATTTTGCGATTTTACTACTAACAATTTCCACGATTAGTACCTCTTTTTCACAAGCAGATTATACTAAATACATTGACCCAACAATTGGGAATGTTGCCCCTTTTTTAGTGCCAACCTATCCAACGATGCATTTGCCCAATCAGATGATGCGTATGTACCCCATTAAGAAAGATTATATTTCGGATCAAGTAGACGCCTTTCCATTTCAAGTAACCTCACATCGATCACCGGGAATTTTGCCTATGAAAATTGCTGCGGGTTTGGTAAATGATGCTTCTTGGAACAAAAAAATGACTATTGACCATGATTTGGAAATCATTCACCCTTGGTTTTATTCCACCTATTTAATTGATGATGACATAACCGTAAGTTTTACTCCCGGAGAAAAATGTGCTATTTATAAAATAGATTTTCCGAAAAATGTTCAAAAAAATTTACTGATAAAAGGATCTGAAAACAGCATCTTTTCTAAGGATAAAAATTATTTTAATGTTACGGAAGTGGTCAGCAAAAAGAACGGAGGGACAAACCCAGTTACTAATAGTCTTTCTGTTTTTTTATATGGTGAAATAACCGATAGTACAAATAATCCCATAAATGAATTTGAGTTGATAAGTGATAAACAAAAAATCACCATTTCAGCCAATGCGAATGCACCTTCAACAATCCTAATTAAGTATGCTGTTTCTTATGTGAGTTTAGAGCAGGCTAAACTTAATTTTGAGAAGGAATTGCGAACACAAAGTTTTGATGAATTGTC
>CAMAWK010000103.1 GCA_945861915.1 Flavobacterium psychrophilum
GTCATTGAATACATGAAAGGAATGGTAAAAAACATACCAATTCCGCAACCGATTACTCCTAGAATTGAGAATAAACCTGCCACAATTAGCAATCCAAATAGTATAAACGGTTTTTTGGAAACTACAATAGCACTAGACCTAATTGACTCAATAGCGTTTAGTTTTCCGAAAACGATAAAAGGAATAGTCAAAAATGTAAAAAATGATATAATCATTGATAACAAACTACCCACAAAACTATATCCAATATTTGTAAAAACATAAGTGAATCCAGCAGTAAATATGGTGATTATTAGAGTCGACAAAACAATATTATAAAAATAGGGCATTTTATAAAATTCAAACATGGAAGCAACTTTAAATTCTTCTCCTTTTTGACCGCAATCAGCCATTTTGAAAAACCCCGCAGTAAAAGGACAGTAAATACAAGAAAAAACAACAATGGAAATATAATATCCGATAATAAAATTAACAGAGAGAGCTTGAGGATTTTCGCTTATCAAACGAAAATTTCCCATTAAATCATCGAAACTATATAACGAAAATAAACCTCCGAGTAAACCTCCAAAAAATAAAGTCATAAATACTAATAAGGTCAAACCAGCATAAACTGCAATTTTTTTGTAATTATCAAGAGCTAATTCAAAGGTGTTTTCAAAATTAAATGAATAACCGTTGTTTTTTATTTCTTCGATTTTTTGTTGTGTAGATTTCATAGTTGAATTTTTCATTGAGTTGTAAATCTACAAAAAGGAATTCTTAAAATTTTGAATTAAATTTTAAATTTGATTTCAACCTATATTATTTTTAGAATCCATATTACATTCAATAAAGTATATTTGCAATAAAATACTATTTTTATGATTGTCTGGACACTATTTATATTTTCAATTTTGGTTTTTCTTTTACTTGATTTGGGTGTTTTCAACAAAACGCCACATATCATTAGCACCAAAGAAGCCAGTAAATGGACAGCAATATTTGTCGTAATTTCATTCCTTTTTTCAGGGGTAATTTATTGGTTATACAGCCATAATTACATCGATAATCCTGACAATTTAAAACCCACAGAAGCTTCACTAAAATACCTCACAGGTTATTTAATAGAATTATCTTTGAGTGTAGACAATATATTTGTTATCGCTGTTATATTTAATTCTTTCAAAATACCTCAAAAATACCAACATCGAGTTTTGTTTTGGGGGATTTTAGGAGCGATTGTTTTTAGAGGTTTGATGATTTGTTTCGGAGTTATGATTGTCAATAAATTTGCTTGGACCACTTATATTTTTGGAGTATTTCTAATTTTTACAGCAATAAAAATGTTGTTTTCAGGCGAGGAAGAAGAATTTCAACCCAAAGATTCATTTGTTTATAAAACGTTAGGAAGAATTATTCCCATAACTTCAAAAATGGATCATGAAAAATTTTTCATCCTAAATAGTCACGGCAAAAAAGCGGCAACTCCTTTGTTTGTAACTCTTATTGTTATAGAAGTCATGGATGTTATTTTTGCTTTGGATAGCGTTCCTGCTATTTTAGCCGTTACTTCCGATCCATTTTTGGTGTTTAGTTCTAATATTTTTGCGATTCTTGGTTTGCGTTCTATGTATTTCTTTTTAGCTAATATGCTCGAAAAATTTTCTTATTTGGAATACAGCTTAATCGCCATTCTTAGCTTTGTAGGATTCAAAATGCTGTGTCATGATTTTATAGAAATTAAAGAGTGGTTTTCACTGGCTTTCATAGCTCTTTCACTTTTAATTGGTATTATTGTTTCTCTAAAAATCAATTCAAAAAATGAATAAACTATTTTTTTTAATCGTATTAATTACTGTGTTTTCTTGTCAAAAGGGAAAGGATAAATCTAAAATTGTGGGTCAAGATTGGATTCTTGGTCAATGGGAAAACAAATCGCAAGAGGGCACACTTTCAGAAAGTTGGAAAAAAGTAAATGATAGTATTTTTGATGGTGAAAGTTATTTCATAAACCAAAAAGACACCTTGCATTCTGAAAAAATGCAATTGAAACAAAAGGGCGAAAACTTGATTTATGTTTCAACAATCAAAGGGCAAAACGACGACAAACCAGTCACTTTTGTACAAAATACTGAAATTGAAAATCAATTGGTTTTTGAAAATCCCGCCAATCAATATCCTCGAAAAATCGTTTACAAACCTATTGGAAAAGACCAAATTACCATTCAAGTTTCAGGAGTCCAACAAGGAAAACCGAGTTTGGATACTTATGTAATGAAGAGAAAATAAATAAAAATAATTATTCTTAACTTATTTCTATTGTTTTAACTCTTTCAAAGTTAATTTATTCTTCTGGATTTAAAATAGTTAGCTAAATTTTCACAACCCGACAAATCGGTTCTATACTCTGGAAATTTTGTTGCTACTCGTTTTGAATTGCTAAAAGTATGCTTTTCGGCATAATCCATCATACGCAAGCAAAGTGCTTTAAATCTTGGCGTTTTTGCTGTTTCTAGAGCTCGTTGATAATAGGCAACTGATTTAATTTTATTTCGGTATTCAATCTCATCAATATAGGATTCATTTTCATAATCTTGTCCGTAATAAGATGAATAATTCATATAACGACGCATAAGCCAAGAATTACCATAATCACTCATATTATAAAAACAATTCCCAAGAAGGAAATAGTAGTAATCCCGATCTTTTGTTCTGGGATTATTGGCTAAATTGGAGTATTTTATCAAATGTTCTGTAATCGATACTTTTGTTACAACAAATGGAGCTTTATGAGGAATAAATGCTTTCGTATATGGAATATCATAAAATGGATTTTCTTCAAAACAATAACCCTCTCCGTAATTTCCCCTTTCCCAAGCGTTGTAATTATCTTCCCAATATTTCTTACCCAATGATTTAAATGTAATTAATGCATTCGAAAATTGATTTTCTCTAATGTATTTTGTACCTAACAAATCCACTAAATTGTCTTTATTTCTGAGTAAGGCTCGGTAAATACTTTTTTGAAAATCAGTCTTTACACCTTGACTGAGAGTAGTTACAATTTGTTGTAATTCTTTAGCTGAATACACAAAATCCAAATAATCAAAATAGGAATAAAACACTTCTAAATTGCCTGATGTTTTGATTCTATTAGCTTGCCATTCAACATTATCATAATTAAATTCTTTTGGATATACGTATTGATTTAAAGCTATTAATGCAAGACCATCAGAAATATTTCCTTTATATTCAAGCTCTCTACCTAATGCAAATATAAATCGTTCATCATTTTTATACTTTAAAATTATCGATTCTATTTCTGGTCGAATAACAGCCTTTCCTAATTCTTGATTGGCGGTAATACAAAGCGCTTTTATCTTTTCAATTTGCTCAGCAATTTTTTCATTTGAATATTTTTTTTCAAAATCAGCTATGTTTTGCAAACAACTCTCATAATTTCGAGTAATAAATTCTAAGTTTATTTGAACCGCTTCGAAAAGTATAGGATTAGTGGTCGTATTTACATTAATTGAATTTACAAAATCCAAAACTTCTTTGGCATACAAACGATCCTTTTCAGATCGCAATCGTAGTGTTTCTGTATTGTTATCGTTAGACCAAAGCCCTTCTGAATCTAATGAAGGAGTGTAATTGGTATAATATGGAGTATACACCCAATCTTCAATTTTATTCAATTCCCGCATTAGCAAAAATGGCAATACTTCCGACTTATGTTCATTCCGATATATTTGCTGTAAATAGTCTAAATTTTTATCTTTTTTTTGAACCGAAGCAAAAGCATGGGCGTTTGCAATTTCTTTTTTATTTTTGGCTTGACTTAGAGCTGTTTCTAGTTTGAATTCAGAATGGAAATAATAGTAACTCGCATATCTTTTTTCAGGACAAATAAACATCAAATTGGCAGCAGTAATCATTCTATTGGAGGGGTTTGTAAAACAATAAAAAAAGGAACTCCAATAATATAGATAATCATTATTCTCAACATTAAAGTTTGCTTCGTAAATCGTTTTTATCACCTCGTTTTTATTGGCATAACGAGCTAAACGAATGGTCAAAAATGCATATTTTCGTTTAAAATAGGAATTAGACTTTTTTTGAGTAATCTGAATTAGTTGCTCTAATAATCGCTCTCTAATATTATTATTCTTAACTCCATTTCTTTCCCAAGGATCTTCATCAAAAAAATTATTTATGACTTCACAATTTTTAGCTATTTTTAAATAAGCGATAGCCTCATTTTTATTGTTTTTATATAAATATTTGATAAAGGCGTTGCTGCTTTTAGGATGAATATCTGTCAATGACATTTGAAATTGAAAATCTTCAATTGCATCAATACATACCTTTTTATTCGTATAATTATACCAATCTAAGATATTCGGTTCTACTGAATTTTTATTGTTTTTAGGATTTCTTTCCATATCAACTCCTAAAATATCAGCACTATAATAAAAAGGTTTGTATTGCGTAAAATTAAAATACTCTGGTTTGAACAAACAATAGCGAATGTCTTCCTCAAAAGGCGAATAACCGCAAGCTAAAATTTTGATAAAACTACTTACTAAAATAATTGTAAAAACCAGAAATCGCTTCATGATTGTATTTTTTAAATGTGCTTTGGTCTAAATGGAATAATGATATCGTTGTATTTTTGTCTAATTCGACATTCTTCTTTATGACCGAAATAGCTTCCTGAATAGTTTCTGCTTCGACTTCCTCACATTTAATTTGATCTCCCTTCTTAAAGTAGGATTCGGAATTATAATAGGAATTATAATTGTAAATTGTGTCTTTTGTTACTTCATACCACATTGGTTTTACAGCTTTGGCAAAACCTGTGATTTCAGAAGAATTTAGACTAACCAAGCCCGAAAAACGATTGTTTTGGTACCATTGTGTCCAATAAAAAACAGGCAAAGCCACATCCAAATGCAAAGGATAACTCCTTTTTTGATCGAGATAGGATTTTAATTCGTCGATATCTAAAATAGAGTTTTTCTCTTTGTTGGATAAAGGTTTAATCAAATTATAACACATTAACATTGCTTTATCTACAGGAGGAACCCCCATAATATCGGGATATTTATAAGGATAGAGACGAAGGGTACAGCTGATTTCTTTTTGAGATAATTCTTTGATTTTTTTCAACAAATAAAAATACTTGTCTTTGGTCGATTTTGTCCAATCACAATCGATTTGAATTTCAGAATAGTCAAAAACAATCTTATCGTCGGAATATTTATGTTGTTTATCAATCAGAAAAAAAATATTGTCTGCCAGTTGATCCAGTGTTGCTTCGTTATTGTATTGAAAGATTTCATTTTTTATAAATACCGTTGGAACAATTTGTACTGAATCCAATTTTTCCAAAATATATTCATTTATACTATTTTTCTCGTAAGGAAAATTGCCTTTAACATCATTGTAATCAACTTCAAAAAACTTATAATATATTTTTCTCACTTTCAATTTGTTGACTCCTTCAATTGATTTATCATCAAAATAAGAATTGCTTTTCCAATAATAAAAAGCTCTTTCGACATTTAGCACCTTACTTTCTTTATTGGCACAGGACAAAAAAAAAGCGAAAACAAACACAAACAAAACATTTTTTTTCATTAGAAATGGAATTTTATTGAAGTTTAAAAATATATCTTTTTGGAATACAAAATCAAAAAACAAATTTTCTTTTTTGAATAAAACTAAAATCCCAATCCTGAAATATTTCAGCATTGGGATTTTAGTTTAATAAGAAAAGATTTAGTTACTTCAATCCAGCTAAACTCTGCTCTAAAGTTGCAATATTTGCTAGAGCATCGGCTTCTTTTTTGCGCTCGTTAGCTATAATTTCGGGTTTGGCATTGGCAACAAATTTTTCGTTAGATAATTTTACCTGAACCGATTTCAAGAAACCTTGAGTATAAATTAATTCAGCAGTTAGTTTTTCAATTTCAGCTGCAACATCAATATTTCCCGTAATTGGGATGAAATATTCATTCGATTTTACACGAAAAGACAAAGCACCATCCACTTTATTTGAAACATATTCAAAAGAAGTGATGTTTCCTAATTTGGTCACCACCGCATCAAAATAAGTCGAAGCATTGTCATTATTTACCACTTTCAATTCAATGGTATCTTTAAACGAAATATTCTTGTCTTTACGAATGGTTCTGATATCCGAAATCACTTCAATTGTATTTTCGAAATCTAAAATTAATTGCACATTAAACGGTTTTATTTCTGGCCAAGTGGAAACAATTAATGCTTCGTCTTTGGTTCTTTCTCCTAATAATTGCCAAATTTCTTCTGTCAAAAACGGCATAAAAGGATGCAACAGTTTCATGTTGTTTTCCAACATTTGGATGGCTTTCGCCAAAGTCAAACAATCAATCGGTTGCTGGTATGCTGGTTTTATCATTTCTAAAAACCACGAACAGAAATCGTCCCAAACTAGTTTATAAATCGACATCAAGGCGTCGGAAATTCTGTATTTTTCGAAATTGTCTTCGATTTCCAAAAGCGTTTGTTGCAACTTGGCTTCATACCATTCAATCGCTACTTTTGACGATTCGGGTTGCGGAATCGAATCCGAAACTTCCCAACCTTTTATCAGTTTGAAAGCATTCCAAATTTTATTAATGAATCCTTTTCCTTGATTGCACAATTCTTCGTCAAACATAATATCGTTTCCTGCAGAAGCACTCAAAAGCAATCCTACACGAACACCATCGGCTCCAAACTTTTCAATCAATTCTAACGGCTCAGGCGAATTTCCTAACGATTTAGACATTTTTCGTCGTTGCTTATCACGAACCAAACCTGTTAAATATACATTCGTAAATGGTTTTTTACCTGTATATTCATACCCTGCAATAATCATTCTCGCCACCCAGAAAAACAATATATCGGGTCCTGTTACCAAATCATTGGTTGGGTAATAGTATTTGAAATCTTCGTTTTCAGGATTCATAATTCCTCCAAAAACCGACATGGGCCACAACCAAGATGAAAACCAAGTATCCAAAGCATCAACATCTTGTTTCAAGTCAGAAGCCTGAAGTTGAGAGTTGGAAGCTTTTTCTTTGGCTAGTGCCAACGCTTCTTCGATAGTTTCAGCCACCACAAAATCTTCTTTTCCGTCACCATAGAAATAAGCAGGAATTTGTTGTCCCCACCACAATTGACGGGATATATTCCAATCACGAATATTATTTAACCAATGCGCATAGGTATTATTAAAACGTGCAGGATGCAATTTAATATCGCCATCAACCAAAACGGATTGTATCGCTGGTTTCACTAAATTTTCCATTTTTAAAAACCATTGATCTGATAATCGGGGTTCGATTACGGCTTTGGTTCTTTCGGAAGTTCCCACTTTATTTAAATGGATTTCTGTTTTTTCTAAAGCCCCTATTTGTTCTAATTCCTTTTCGATTTCATCCCGAACTACAAAACGATCTTTCCCTTGATAATGCAATCCAAAGCTATTTAAAGTAGCATCTTCATTAAAAACATCAATAATTTCTAAACCAAATTTATCTCCAATAGTTTTGTCATTGGTATCATGAGCAGGGGTTATTTTTAAACAGCCTGTTCCAAATTCAATATCTACATACTCATCTGCAATAATTGGAATTTCACGATTACAAATAGGAACGATTACTTTTTTACCAACTAAATGCGAGTATCTTTCATCATTTGGGTTCACACAAATGGCAGTATCACCAAAAATAGTTTCGGGACGCGTGGTGGCAACTGTTAAAAAATCCTCCCCCAACCCCTCCGAAGGAAGGGAGTCAAGCATTTCTTCTCCCCCTCCTTCGGAGGGGTCTGGGGGAAGGACTTTATATTTCAAAAAATACAATTTTCCTTGTTGTTCCTCATAAATAACTTCTTCGTCGGACAAAGTAGTTTTCGCTTCTGGATCCCAGTTGACCATTCGATAGCCACGATAAATCAAGCCTTTGTTGTATAAATCGACAAAAGATTTGATAA
>CAMAWK010000104.1 GCA_945861915.1 Flavobacterium psychrophilum
ATTCAAGAAATTATTGCCGTAGTTGGAGCCATTACTGCTTTGGTAGCCGCAACGATTGCTTTAGTTCAAAACGACATCAAAAAAGTATTGGCTTATTCTACCGTTTCACAATTGGGATTAATGTTCCTTGCTTTGGGTTTAGGTGCTTATGAAATTGCCGTTTTCCACGTAATTACGCACGCTTTCTTCAAAGCTTGTTTGTTCTTAGGTTCAGGTTCTGTTATCCACGGGTTGCACGGCGAACAAGATATGCGACGAATGGGCGGTTTGAAAAAAGCCATGCCAATCACTTTTATAACGATGTTAATAGCTTCATTGGCCATCGCTGGAATATTTCCTTTAGCTGGTTTTTGGTCTAAAGACGAAATCTTAATGACGGCTTTTCATCACAATAAAGTGCTGTGGGTTGTAGGTTCTATCGCATCTGTCATGACGGCTTTTTATATGTTCCGATTAATTTATTTGACATTTTACAATTCGTTTAGAGGAACAGAAGAACAGAAACATCATTTACACGAAAGCCCTAGTTTAATTACTGTTCCATTAATCATTCTAGCAATTTTATCTTTCTTTGGAGGAATCATCAGTTTGCCAGGAGATAGTTGGTTAAATCACTATTTAGCTCCTTTATTTTCAAACGAAAGTCACGAAGCACATACCTTAGGAACCACAGAATATATGTTGATGGCGATTGCAACCATTGGTGCTATTGTCGGAATTGCTATTGCTTACAAAAAATACCTAAAAGACAATTCAATTCCAAATGAAGATGCAGCCATTACTGGTATTTCGAAAGTCTTATACAACAAATATTATGTTGACGAGGCCTACAATGCGATTTTCGTGTTACCAATCAATACATTGTCTAAATTCTTTAAAAACTTTATTGAAACCAGTTTGTCGGCATTAGTTTTAAGTTTTGGAAAAATAGCCAACGAACTAGGCATTCAAGGAAAAAAATTGCACAACGGAAGTGTTGGTTTGTATCTTTTTGCTTTTGTAATTGGCATTTGTGCGATGATAACTTATTTATTTTTACAATAATTTTTACATAATGGATGTAACTACACTATTACTAATTTATCTTTTTGGCGCAATAGCCACCTATTTTTTGGGAGATAAATGGGCTTCAAAAGTAGCCTTGCTATTTGGCTTAACCGCTTTTGCCACCACTATTTGTTTATTGAGCCAATACAATCTAGGAAACGAAGTAAGTTTTACCAAAATTTGGATAACAAAACCAAAAATATTTTTTGCTCTTGAAGCCGATGGATTGGCATTAGCCATGTTATTGTTAACAACTGCATTGACGCCTATTATTATATTTTCTTCTTTTGGAAATGTTTATAAAAATGCCAAATCATTTTATGCTTTAATCCTATTTATGTCTTTCGCCATGTCGGGAACGTTCCTAGCTTCTGATGGACTGTTATATTATATTTTTTGGGAATTGGCATTAATCCCTATTTACTTCATCGCCTTGATTTGGGGTAATGGAGATGCTGATGAACGCCGAAAAGCAGTGGTTAAATTCTTCATTTATACTTTAGCTGGTTCTTTATTTATGTTAGTTGGTTTTGTTTATTTACATCAAAAGGCGGGTAGTTTTTTATGGAGCGATTTAACAAAATTGAATCTTACTTCCGAAGAGCAGTTTTGGTTATTTATGGCTTTCTTCTTGGCGTATGCTATTAAAATTCCTTTGATTCCTTTTCATACTTGGCAGGCCAAAGTATACCAAAAAGCGCCTACTGTTGGTACAATGCTACTTTCTGGTATTATGCTAAAAATGGGATTGTACAGTGTCATTCGTTGGCAATTGCCCATCGCTCCATTAGCAGCAAAACACTACATGAATCTATTTATTGGACTCGGAATTGCAGGTGTAATTTATGGATCAATCCTCGCTTTAAAACAAAAAGATTTAAAAAAATTATTGGCTTATTCTTCTTTGGCTCACGTCGGATTAATAGCCGCTGGCACATATACTCTAACATTGGATGGTTTGCGTGGTGCCGTTTTACAAATGATAGCTCACGGATTTGTCGTTGTTGGTTTATTCTTTGTAGCCGAAATCATTTTTAGAAGATTTGAAACTCGAAAAATTGCTGAAATGGGAGGTATTCGTGCTCAATCACCCAAATTTACATCTATGTTCCTAATCTTGGTTTTAGCCTCAGTTGCTTTACCGTCTACTTTCAATTTTGTGGGGGAATTTACCGTTTTGTATAGTCTTTTTCAAATAAATACTTGGTTTGCTGTTTTGGGTGGAACCACTATTATTTTGGGAGCGTATTATATGCTAAAAATGTTTCAACAGGTTATGTTGGGAGAAACAAATGATAAACTATTTGCCGATGTTACATTCAACGAAGGGTTGACATTGGTATTAATAATTTCCGTTTTATTTTTCTTTGGATTGTATCCAAAACCAATTATGGATTTAATTACACCAAGTTTGGAAGAAATTTTGAAAGCTATAAATAGATTTAGATAAAAATATAAATGAACACACTAATAGCCATAACAGCTCTAGGAATTTTAATTCTTCTGTTAGAAATTTTAAATTTTAGAAAAGCCATTATTCCAATGACAATTATTGGATTAGTCGCTATTCTTGGATTAACGTATACCGAATATTACAACCCAAATTCTTTCTACAATAATATGATTGTTGTGAGTAAATTTTCGGCTGTTTTTTCAGCACTTTTTATTATCCTTACTGTTTTCTTGGTGGCTTTAGCACATGATTTTTACGAGGATCATCCCACTAAAATATCAGATTTTATTGCCATCAAAATATTTATGTTGGCTGGAGCAGTCGCAATGGTTTCTTTCGGAAACTTGGCGATGTTCTTTTTAGGCATTGAAATTTTATCTATTTCGCTCTACATTTTGGGCGCAAGCGAAAGAATGAATATAAAAAGTAACGAAGCGGGAATGAAATATTTCTTGATGGGTTCTTTTGCTTCTGGAATTATATTATTCGGAATTTGCTTTATTTACGGGGCAATGGGAACTTTTGATGTTGCCGAAATTACCGAATGGTCACGCTCTGCCGAATTACCACTTTGGTTTCCAATCGGTATTTCATTACTAACTATTGGAATGCTTTTCAAAATTGCAGCAGTTCCTTTCCACTTTTGGGCACCCGATGTCTATGAAGGTTCGCCAACTTTAACTACAGCAACTATGAGCACTTTGGTAAAGGTCATAGCAGTTGCTACGTTGTATAAATTACTAACTTCTATGAATGCCGATATTTCGGATGCGTATATCAATATCATCATTGTTATCTCGATTGCCTCGATGACTGTTGGAAATGTGATGGCATTGCGACAAAACAATGTGAAACGAATGCTGGCTTTTTCTGGAATTTCGCATGCCGGTTTTATGTTGATGACATTATTAAATAGTAATAATTCAGCGGCGAATTTACTGTATTATACTTCGGCTTATGCACTCTCTGGAATTGCTGCTTTTGCAGTCATTTTATACGTTTGCAAAAACAAAGACAACGAAGATATTTTGAACTTCAACGGATTAGGAAAAACGAATCCTTTGATGGCAGGAATTTTAACAGCTTCTCTACTTTCGATGGCAGGAATTCCTATTTTTGCTGGTTTCTTTGCAAAAATGTTTCTATTCTCTCAAACTATCGAAGCGGGTTATTTAGGAATTGTAATTGCAGCTGTTGTAAATTCAATTATCAGTGTGGGTTACTATTTCAAATTGATTTTGGCGATGTACACCAAAGAGCCAAATGAAGAATTAGCTAAAACACCATTTGTAATTTATGCTGTTTCGATCATTGCTATTATTTTGAATATTGCTTTGGGTTTATTTCCTTCTGCTGTGTTGGATTTATTGGGATAAATCCTTAAATTATACGAATAATTTAACCGCAGATTCGCAGATTTTTTATTATTTTTAAAATCTGCGAATCTGCGGTAATTTTTTTATTATGTTTTTTAACTCTCTCACTTTTGCTGCTTTCTTACCCCTAGTTTTTGTATTCTATTGGTTTGCTTTTAGTAAAACTAAGACCGCACAAAATACTTTTTTAGTTTTAGTGAGTTATTATTTTTATTCCTGTTGGGATTGGCGATTCACATTCTTACTTCTTTTCTCTACTCTTTTGTGTTATTTTACTGGAATCCAAATCGAAAAAAGCAAACACGATTCTAATCGAAAATTCTGGTTTTGGCTGAGTATTATTTTCAATCTAGGCTTTTTAGCACTTTTCAAATACTACAATTTTTTTGCTTCTTCATTCTCTGAAGTTTTAAATACTGTTGGAATTCAATCAAGTCCACTTTTATTAGAAGTGATTCTTCCTGTCGGGATTTCGTTCTATACTTTTCATGGTTTATCGTATGTAATTGACATTTATTACAAAAGAATAGAATCCGAAAAAAACCTAATTGATTATGCTTTGTTCGTAAGTTATTTTCCGCTTTTGGTAGCTGGTCCTATCGAAAGAGCCACACATTTATTGCCGCAAGTCAAAGCAAAACGAAACTTCGATTTCGAAAAAGCCAAAGAAGGAATCTACCAAATTATTTGGGGATTGGTCAAAAAAGTGGTGATTGCCGATACTTGTGCTACGTATGCCAATGCTATTTTTGACAATTATACTTCCATGAATTCTTTATCGTTGATTTTTGGGGCTATTTACTTTGCGTTCCAAATTTACGGCGACTTTTCAGGCTATTCGGATATGGCTTTGGGAATGTCTAAATTGTTTGGTTTGGATTTATTGCGTAATTTCAATCACCCCTATTTCTCTAGAGATATTGCCGAATTTTGGCGAAGATGGCACATCTCATTATCGTCTTGGTTTAGGGATTATTTGTACATTCCGCTGGGCGGCAGTCGAGGAAGCAAATTCAAACAAGTCCGCAACGTCTTTGTCATATTTGTCGTAAGCGGCTTTTGGCACGGAGCTAGTTGGACATTTGTCGCTTGGGGATTTATTAATGCACTGTATTTTCTACCGTCTTTACTATTAGGAACGAACCGAACCAATATGGAAACCGCTGAATTGCATTGGGATTTAAATTCTATAAAAGTGTTTGTTAGTATGCTTGCCACTTTTTCAATTACCTGTTTGGCTTGGATATTTTTCAGAGCCAATTCTATTGAAATTGCTTTCGATTATATTCAAAAAATGGTTGGCAATGGAAAATTTGATTCTCAATTTTTACAAAACCAACGCTACAATTACGAATTGATTTTACTCGTTCTCGCTTTTATTCTAATAGAATGGAACTCAAGATACAAGATAGAACCCATTTCGGGAAAATACAGCTGGTTAAAAATGACGTTGTGTCTCTTGGTAATTATCGCTTTAGGAACATACTCAGATTATAAAGAATTTATTTATTTCCAATTCTAATGACGAAATTTATACCATTTGTCGCCAAAATTCTATTCACCATTCTAGTACTTTTAGTAGTATTGGATTGGACTTATACGACCGTGTATTTAAATTCTTCCCATCGTGGAAAAGTGGAAAAGGTTTTCAATTCGAAAGCAGAAAATTATGATGTAGTTATTTTGGGTTCATCGAGAGCGAATAATCATTTTGTCCCTGAATTATTTGAAAATAAAGGACTCAAAACCTTTAATTACGGAATGAGCGGTGCCCATTTATTCGAAGCTTCGCTGCTATTAAAGCTAATTGCAGAAAGAAATTATAAAATAAAAACAGTAATTCTAGAAGCCGATTTGGGACTTTGCAACGAAAAAGAATCCGAAATGATTGCTGCTAAATTCCTTCCTTACATCCATCATTCTGAAATCATTAAAAATCATTTTTCTGAACAAGGAAATTTTAATGAGTTGTATTACATTCCCTTTTACCGTTATATCGATTTTGATACTTTGATTGGTTTTCGGGAAATGTACCAAACGGCAACGGATAAACCGACAACTATTTTAGACAATCAAGGGTATCATCCTTTGAAAAGCAAAAAGAAAGGAAATATGAAAAATGATATCCGAGCTTTGAATCCCATTCGCAACAAATACTACGAAGAAATAAAGCAACTTTGCAAAAAGAATAAGTACCAATTAATCACTGTAATGACTCCGATGTGTTCCAATGTAAAGGGACTGGATTATTTTGAAAAAGCCAATAAAATCTATCCCGAAATTTACAATCTAGAAAACGTCGTTCAAAGCGATGCATATTTTTCTTCCTGCGGACACATGAATGATGCAGGAGCAAGAATGTTTACAGAAGTTGTTATTGAAAGATTTTTTTAAACTTTCAAAAAAAGAGCGAACTTCATCATTCTTGGTACTATTTACAAATACTTTTATTCCCTAACTTTGTCGGTATGGAATTTCCAGAAAAACTCTCCGAAAAACTAGAAAATCGTTTGCAAAATAACGCTTTGCGAAAGTTACCACTGCACAATAATTTAATCGATTTTGCTTCGAATGATTACATTGGTTTTTCTAAAAACGAAGTCATTTTCGAGAAAACCCATCAGTATTTAATTGAAAACAACTCTATTAAAAATGGTGCTACTGGTTCGAGATTGCTGTCGGGAAATCATCCCATTTATCAAGAAGCCGAAGAATTTATCTCACAATTTCATCAAGCGGAAACTGCCTTAATTTTCAATTCGGGTTATGATGCCAATGTGGGTTTTTTTAGTTCCGTTCCTCAAAAAAACGATTTGATTTTGTATGACGAATTGTGTCATGCTTCTATTCGGGACGGAATTCAATTATCGAATGCCAAAGCGTATAAATTTAAGCACAATGATTTTGAAGACTTAGAGCAAAAAATTAAAAATTCAGAATTAAAAATTAAAAATTATCAAATATATATCGTTACCGAAAGTGTATTTTCTATGGACGGCGATTGTCCCAATTTGGAAGAGTTGGTTGCATTAAGCGAAAAGCACGGTTGCTATTTAGTAGTTGACGAGGCACATGCTTTAGGTGTTTTTGGAAATAATGGCGAAGGATTGGTTCAACTATTGGGTTTACAAAACCACATTTTCGCCAGAATCCTAACTTTTGGCAAAGGTTTGGGTTGCCATGGAGCAGCGATTGTTGGTAGTCAAAAACTAAAAGAGTATTTAGTCAATTTTGCTCGAAGTTTTATTTATACTACTGGACTTTCACCTCATTCGGTTGCTACAATTTTAGTTGCATACAAACATTTGCAATTAGAAAAACAAACGATGGAGAGACTTCGGGAAAACATCATTCATTTTAATCAAGAAAAAAATATCTCGGGATTGAAACCCATGTTTGTAAGAAGTAAATCGGCTATTCAATCGGCTATTATTCCTGGTAATCAAAACGTGAAATCAATTGCCAATCAATTGCAAGAAAGAGGGTTTGACCTCAAAGCCATTTTGTCGCCAACAGTTCCCGAAGGGCAAGAACGATTGCGGTTTTGTTTACATAGTTTCAATTCAAAAGAAGAAATTTTGGAGGTGTTGCAATTGTTGAGTAGATTTGTGTTTTAGCCCACAGATTAAAACGGATTTTACGGATTAACACGGATTAATTATGTAAAACTTACTTCATAAAAGAATTACAGATTCAATTTTAAAGGCATATTTTGATGTTTATAATCAGTTGGGTTATGGTTTTTTGGAGAAAGTGTATCAAAATGCAATGTACTTCGAGTTAAAATCTTTAGGACATAAAGTAGAAGCACAAAAACAAATAAAAGTCCATTTCAAAAATCAATTAATTGGTGAATATTACGCAGATTTATTAATTGAAGACAAAGTAATTGTTGAATTAAAGGCTTGTGAACTTCTTATGAATGTTCACTCCGCCTAATTAATGAACTATTTAAAAGCCACAGAAATTGAAGTCGGCTTGTTATTAAATTTTGGAGAAGACGCAGAATTCAAACGTATTATATATACAAATGACAGAAAACAATACAAAAAAATCCGTGATAATTTGTAAGATCCGTTTAATCCGTGGGCTAATATGAAACTATTTATAACAGGAAT
>CAMAWK010000105.1 GCA_945861915.1 Flavobacterium psychrophilum
CCATCTCCACGGGTAACAGCCCGTTTCAATTTTCCGTTTTCGTAGGTGATACTGATAGAGGCTCCATCGTATTTCAGTTCACATGTATACTGCAATGGCACATCTCCCAATACTTTCTGAATTCGGTTTTCCCATTCTATCAAGTCGTCCTTAGAATATGAATTATCCAAAGAATACATGCGATAGTCATGCTTAACCGTTTCAAAATTTTTTGTAATCGTGCCACCAACTCTTTGCGTAGGCGAATTTTCATCAAAGAATTCTGGATACTTATTCTCTAACTCTTGGAGTTGTTTTAATTTCAAATCAAAATCAAAATCAGAAATAATGGGGGAATCCAACACATAATATTGGTGATTATGCTGGTTTAGTTCTTCTCTTAATTGTTCAATAGTCTGACGAATTTCCATAAAAAAAGAATGGCTGTTTTAGTATTTAAATAAAGCACTAAAATAGCCAATTAAATAGAAAACAAAACAAATTTACGACTCAATAATAGAAATAATTTGCTTGAATAATTGTCCGTCACTCAAAAAAGAGCCTTGCTGGATCAATTCGAAAATAGAGAGATTGCGTTCTTCGGTAAATACTTTCTTTCCTGTTTTGATTTCGATGGTTTCGGTAAACATATTATCACTAAGCCATTGCAAACCTTCTTTTGTCAAAAAATCAATTTCAGGAACTAATGATTTCAAAACAATTGACTGAACATAGGTATCAAGACAGTGAAAAAGAAAAATATGATTTTTAGAAAAATGCTCTAAATAATCGGCTTTGTTGAGCACTCCTTCCCAAATCAAATCCGAAAAGACATCTAATTCTTGCTCGGCAATTTCTGGTTTTTCTAATTTAATTGTATCCCATTCTGTTTTATCAATGGTTTGTGTGGCCAAAAAAGTAGCGAATTCTGGCTGCAATTCTTCGAATTGCTCTTTGGTCAATCTAGCGTATTTCATGCTATAAATGATTTATAAAGTGGATAAAGGAAAATAATATTGTACTAATTTTACAAAATGAAACCAGCAGAAAACTACCTATTCAATCAACCTGAAAAATACCAATCGATTTTATATTATTTGGTTGACGTTATAAATCAAACAGTTCCAAGCGCATCACTCGAATTCAAATGGGGCGTTCCCTACTTTTATTATCTAAACAAACCTCTTTGTTATTTGGCTCCAAACCATAAAAAAGGCTTTGTAGATTTAGGCTTTGCCAAAGGATTTCAATTAGAAAACCACCAAGATGTTTTGATTTCTGAAAACCGAAATACGGTTAAATCACTAAGATACTTTAGTTTAGATTCGATATAACACGACACTTTAATTCAAGTTATCAAAGAAGCGGTTTCATTATACCCATAAAAAAAGCTCCAATTGTGAGCTTTTTTAAAATGTTTATTTAAAATTACGCTTTTTCAGCGATAATTTCATAAGGTAATTCAATTACTACATCTCTGTGTAATCTAATGCTTGCGGCATATTTACCTGTTCTTTTTACAATACCACTAGTGATAAATTTTCTTTCGATTGATTGACCCGCTTTTTCTAACGCTTCTGCAATATCAATATTAGTGATAGATCCAAATAATTTTTCACCACCCGCTTTTGCGAAAATTTTAATTTCTAATGTTTTCAAAGTTTCTGCCAATGCTTTTGCATCGTTTACTACTTTAGCTTCTTTGTGCGCTCTTTGTTTTAGATTTTCAGCCAACACTTTCTTTGCAGAAGGAGTAGCTAATAAACCGTGACCTTGAGGAATTAAAAAGTTACGACCGTATCCGTTTTTTACGTTTACGATATCGTCTTTAAATCCTAAATTTTGAACGTCTTTTTTTAAAATAATTTCCATGTTGTTGTCCTTTGTTAGTAGAAGTTAGCCCGTCTTTGACGAGGCAACAACTGAGTTGTTTTTAATATTATTTTAGTAAATCAGCAACATATGGCATTAATGCTAAATGTCTTGCTCTTTTTACTGCTACTGATACTTTTCTTTGGTATTTCAATGAAGTTCCTGTTAAACGACGAGGAAGAATTTTACCTTGCTCATTCACAAATTTCAATAAGAAATCGGCATCTTTATAATCTACATATTTGATACCTGATTTTTTGAAACGACAATACTTTTTAAGTTTGTTGATTTCAATGTTTAAAGGAGTAAGATATCTTATATCTCCTTCTTTTTTTCCTGAAGCTGATTGTTGTAATGATGCCATAATGATTACGCTTTTGTAGATTTTAATTTGGTTCTTCTTCTTTCTGCCCAAGAAATAGCGTGTTTATCAAGACTTACTGTCAAGAAACGCATTACTCGTTCGTCACGTCTAAATTCTGTTTCAAAAGCAATCAGAACTTCTCCAGCTACTTTGAATTCGAATAAATGGTAAAAACCACTTTTTTTGTTTTGGATTTCGTAGGCCATTTTTTTCAGACCCCAATCCTCTTTTGATACCATTTCGGCTCCTCTAGATGTAAGAAAATATTCAAATTTGCTTACTGTTTCCTTTACCTGAACTTCAGATAAAACGGGATTTAAAATGAAAACAGTTTCATAATGATTCATAAAATTTTTATTTAAAATTAATTTGGGCGCGAAAGTAATTATTTTTTTCTAAAAAACAAACTATATCTTAAATTATCCGTTAAAACGCAAAAAAAGACGATAAAGTTAGGTTTTAACAAAAAAGCATCGTATGTTTACAGTCCCAAATCTTAAATAAAATAAAATTATGAAACTAAACTGTGTCGTTGTGGACGATAGTTCCATTCAAAGAATGATCATTGCAAAGTTAGTAAATAACCATCCCAATCTACATTTAATTGGCGATTTTTCTAACGCAATTGAAGCCAGAGGGTCAATGTCTGTTAATACAATAGACTTGATTTTCCTAGATATCGAAATGCCCGTAATTAATGGGTTTGATTTTCTAGACGGTCTCAAAACGAAGCCTCAAATCATATTCATTACTTCAAAAGCGGAATATGCCATGAAAGCTTTTGATTATGATGCTACGGATTACCTACAAAAACCGATAGCATTAGACCGTTTTAATGCCTCTGTAAAGAGAGCAATTGATATGCATTTACTTAAAACGGAAACATCCGATGAGGACGGTGAACACATATTTATTAAAAGTAACCTTAAAAAACTAAAAATCTTTACAGCCAAAATCAAATGGATTGAAGCTTTTGGTGATTATGTTAAAGTAGTTACTGAAGAAGATAGTAACCTGGTGCTTTCAACCATGAAATCTTTCGAAAAAGATTTATCTCAAGATAAATTTATTAGAGTTCACAAATCCTACATTATTAATATTGATAAAGTAGAACGTTTTAATAGCCGATTTGCTGAAATTGGAATTACAAAAATTCCATTGAGTCGACATAAAAAAGAAGCGTTGGTAAAAGCACTAGCGATAAGCTAATAAAAATCGACATTTACAGCGACTTTTATAGTTCTGTAATGTGATACCGCATCAAAACTATTCAGTATTTTCTGGATAGTTTTTTTTGTACCTTGCAAAGACTGATTTTGTGGAATTTTAATCAAAATCGTTCTAATATATTCATTTCGAATTCTAGAAATAGGCGGTTCTTCGGGTCCTAAAATCGGAATAGCTAAATTTTGTTTGAACACTTCGTACAGCCACATTGAACCTTCTTTGAGCTTGTCAAAATCTCGATGTTTCAATGTTAATTTAATTAGTTTATAAAATGGCGGATAATAATAAATTTGTCGGTCATATAATTGTTCTTTATACATTCCTGTATAATCCGTGTTTACTACTTGCTGTATGGTGTTATGATTGGGATTGTAAGTCTGAATAATTACTTTTCCCTGTTTTGCAGAACGACCTGATCTACCTGAAACTTGAGTCATCATTTGAAAACTTCGTTCAAAAGCTCTAAAATCAGGATGATACAACATATTGTCAGCATTCATAATTCCTACTAGACTCAGGTTATCAAAATCCAAACCCTTGGCAAGCATTTGTGTACCCACTAAAATATCAATTTCTTGATTTTTGAAACTATCAATAATTTTTTCAAAACTAAACTTTCCTCTGGTCGTATCTTGATCCATTCGTCCAATTTTTGCATTTGGAAACAAAGCAATTAATTCCTGTTGAATTTGCTCTGTTCCAAAACCCTTTGTGGTCAAATCTATGCTAGAACAAGCATGACAATGAGTTGGTTTTGCAATGGAATATCCACAATAATGACAGCGCAATTGATTTTTGTGTTTATGATAAGTCAAACTAACATCGCATTGCTGACATTGCGGTACATGACCACAAGTCATACACTCTACCACTGGAGAAAAACCTCTGCGATTCTGAAATAAAATCACTTGTTCTCCTATTGACAAAGCATTGCTTATTTCGCTGATTAAAGTATCACTAAAATGCCCTGTCATCATTTTTCTAAAATACTTATCTTTCAAATCAACCAACTCAATTGCTGGCATTTGAACTTTACCATAGCGTTCCGTGATTTCTATTAAACTATATTTTCCGTTTTGAGCATTATAATAAGTTTCTAAACTTGGAGTAGCTGAACCCAAAAGCACTTTCGATTGATGAAAATTGGCTAAAACAATTCCTGCATCACGCGCATGGTATCGTGGTGCGGGATCAACTTGCTTGAAGGTTTGCTCGTGTTCCTCATCAATAATTAGTAATCCCAAAGAAGAAAAAGGCAAAAACAAAGCCGATCTTGCGCCAATACAAATTTGAGCTTTTGGCGAATTATTCAACACTTTATACCAGACTTCTACCCTTTCGTTATTTGAATATTTGGAATGAAAAACAGCTACTTTATCGCCAAAATAATTGCGTAATCTTTCGACTATTTGAGTTGTTAGTGCAATTTCGGGCAAGAGATATAAAATTTGCTTCCCTGATAAAAGATAGTCTTCGATTAGTTTAATGTAGATTTCGGTTTTTCCGCTGGATGTCACTCCATGCAAAAGTGCGACTACCTTTTTTGTAAATCCATCTTTTATTTCATCTAAAGCTGTCTGTTGCGCTTTGCTTAATTGCAAATCAGTATTTAATTTTTCCCCATCAAAAACAACCCGATCGACTTCAAAAAAATACTCCTCTAAAATTCCTTTTTCAATTAATGCTTTTATAATTGTAGCAGAACTATTAGTAACTTCTATTAGTTTTTTTACTGTTATAGGCTTTTTTTCGGTGGCGGTTAGCTGAAAATAACTCAGTACTATTTCCCTTTGCTTGTTAGCATTTTTGAGTATTGCCAACAAATTACTTAAACCATCTTCGGATTCATATTGAGAATGCAGTTTTACAAACCGAACGTTTTTGGGAGTATAATTTTCGTGAATTTCTTCTTGAAGAATTAAAATATTTTTATCTACTAATTTTTGAATAACAGGCAACACATTTTTCTTATTCAAAATACTCATAATATCTTGAATTTTCAGGCTGCTTTGTTTTTGTAAGGCTTCGTAAACCAAATATTCATCATCTGTAAGAAGACTTTGGTCTACAAAATACGCCGATTGATAGGAAATAATTGTTTCGCTTTCCAGCAAAAGTGCCGATGGTAAAGCCCCACGATACACATCGCCAATGGCACACATATAATAATTAGCAATCCATTGCCAATGTGCTATTTGAATTTCGGTCACAATAGGATTTACATCCAAAATTTGATGAATTTCCTTAGCATCATACAAATTAGGCTTGTTTTGATGGCTTTCGATCACCAATCCGGTATATATTTTAGTTTTCCCAAAAGGCACAGCCACACGCATCCCTTTTTTGATATAATGGAATTCCGCTTCAGACACAGAATAGGTGAAGGTTTTGGCTAACGAAAGGGGTAAAATTACTTCTACAAAATACATTTATACATGGCTATCAAACTCCTCTTGAACGAAAAGTTCGGGATTAGTATCTGCTTCCAATTGTTTCTTTTTTAGCTTGTCAATCACAGCGTTCAATTCGAAGCCTAAAAGTAAAATCATACAATTGATCCAAATGTAAAACATCATGATTAATAAGGTACCAATCGAACCATATAATTCATTGTATTTTGAAAATCGGATGACCCAAATCCCAAAACCATAAGAATCTAAAATGATTAAAACCGTAGTAAAAACAGAAGCTATCGATATAAAAGGCATACCTGTAAAATGTTTGGTGCCAAATTTAAAAAGTACCGAAGTGGTGATTAAAATCATCAAAATAACAAAACCATAGCGTCCCAAAATAATGAGCGAAATTGACTCGCTCAAAACGCTTTCTATTTTAATGGTTTGAATAAAAACCTCAAAAATCACTATGGTAGCCACCGTTACCAACAAAAGAAAAGACAGCACTAACGAAATTCCCAATGCGACCAAATACTGACTCAGAAAACCACGCTTGATCAACACATGTTTGGAGGATTCAAAACCGCCTAAAATCCCATTTAAGCCATTTGCCATCAAAAAAATGGAGAGTATAAAACCCGATGAAAGCAAACCAGAATGGCTGTTATTTAAAATATCGTTGATGATGGTCGCAATGGCATCGTAAGTATTCGGAGGAACGCCATCACGCACAAACTGAAGAAAATCAGCCTGAAAACCTTCAATCGGGATAAAAGGAATTAAATTCAGAATAAAAAGCGCAAAAGGGAACAAGGCCATAAAAAAGCTAAAAGCAATCGCACTCGCATGATAACTGATGGCACTTTCTCCAATTCCGACTATGTACAACTCGAGCAAATCATAAAAAGAAAGTCCCTGCAACCATGGTAATTTAATTTGTTTCAATAAAGAAACCAAAGTACGTATGATGGGGATTTTTTCTAATCTAGCTTCTATTTTTTTTGTCATTTTTTTTTAGTTCAAAACGCTTTCAAACTCAAATCCATATTATAAACCGAATGCGTCAATGCTCCCGATGAAATATAATCCACACCACATTCGGCATATTGACGAATCGTGTTTTCGTTGATATTTCCCGAAGATTCTGTTTGACAAGTTTTACCAATCAAGGCTACCGCTTTTCGGGTGTTCTCAAAATCAAAATTATCAATCAAAATACGATGTACTCCATCACTTTTTAAAATTTCCTTAATTTCATCTAAGTTTCTGGCTTCGACAATAATTTTCAAATCGAGATTATTATCTTTCAAATATTCTTTCGTTTTTGCAATAGCCATCGTTATACCTCCTGCAAAATCGTTGTGATTGTCTTTGAGCATCACCATATCGTAAAGGGCAAAACGGTGGTTTTCGCCGCCTCCAATTTTCACTGCCCATTTTTCGCAAGCGCGAAATCCGGGAGTGGTTTTGCGTGTATCTAGAATTTGGGTCGAAGTTCCTTTGAGCAAATCGACATACTTTTTTGTTTTGGTAGCAATAGCACTCATTCGTTGCATCGAGTTGAGCACCAATCGCTCGGCTTTAAGAATTGATTGTGAACTTCCTGAGACATGAAAAACAACATCGCCTTTTTTTACAGACATTCCGTCCTGAATAAAAATATCTAGTTGCAAAGCGACATCTACATAGTCAAAAATCATTTGGGCAAAAGCCACTCCAGCAATAATGCCGTCTTCTTTTACCAACAATTTCGCTTTTCCTGTTGCCAAAGCTGGAATACATGCCAACGAACTATGATCGCCATCGCCTACATCCTCACGGATTCCGTTTTGAATAATGAGTTGTAACTCGGTTTCGAATTGTGTTTTGCTAATCATTTTTGAATGTCATTTTCAGAATGCTAAAATAGGTTTTATTTCGGGCATTTGAAAATTTGTAAAAAGTGGAGTTTTAACGACAATGTTGAATTTTGAGTTAAGAAATTATATATTTTCTAACCTAAATTAACCTAGAAATAAAAAAAAGAGTGAATGATTTGTAAGTGGAAAAGTATATATTTGGGAAATAAAAAAGCGAAACAAACCTT
>CAMAWK010000106.1 GCA_945861915.1 Flavobacterium psychrophilum
TGTTTTCCGCATAATGGAAAGGATTGGCCAGGAAAATACGAAGCGATTCAATGGGCTTTTGTAGAGTTTATTAAAAAAATAGCTGTTTATGAAACCGTTTTTTTAGTTGTAGCCGATGAAAAATTAAAGTCTAAAGTTTCTGAAATGCTAGAAATTGCTCATGTTCAACTAGACAGTATTTCTTTTATTATTCATAAAACCAACCGAAGTTGGATGCGAGATTCAGGTCCGATTATTGTTAAAAACAGAACGAAAAAAGAAGCATTAAATTTCAATTTTAATGGTTGGGCAAAATACAAAAACATACTTTTAGACAAACAAGTTCCCTTAAAAGTTGCTGCTCATTTAAAATTGCCCCTAACCCAAGTAACTTACAAAGGAAAACCAGTAATTGTTGAAGGCGGAGCAATCGATGTAAACGGAAAAGGAACGCTACTAACTTCGGAAGAATGTTTATTGCATCCTACAATTCAGGTTCGAAATCCAGGTTTTACCAAAGCGGAGTATGAAGCTGTTTTTAAAGAATATCTCGGGATTACCAATGTGATTTGGTTGGGAGACGGAATTATTGGCGATGATACTCACGGTCATATCGACGATTTAGCTCGATTTGTAAATGAAGATACTATTGTTACCATCGTTGAATCAGACCCAAATGATAAAAACTACAAACCGTTGCAAGACAATTTAAAACGTTTGCAAAACGCCAAATTAGAAAACGGTTTATCCCCAAAAATTGTTGTACTTCCAATGCCTAAACGCATTGATTTTGATGGTTTGCGATTACCTGCCAGCTATGCCAACTTTCTTATTTTGAATCAGTGCGTTTTAGTACCCACTTTTAATGATCCGAATGACAGAATTGCTTTAACTATTTTAGCGGACTGTTTTCCAGATCGAGAAATTATCGGAATTAGTGCAATAGATTTGATTTGGGGTTTTGGCACTTTGCATTGTTTGAGTCAGCAAATACCAGAATAAAAAAGCCAGCAAAATAGCTGGCTTTTGAAAAATATTTATTCATTTGTTATTTTTCCCTTGCAAAAGGTATTTTACGACCATCTTTTAAAATCATAGTAAAACCAGTTTTAGTTTCATAAAACTCAAATCGAAGTCCTGCAGCATCCGATTCGAAAACATCTTTTTCGACAAGCTCCACTTTGAATGGTGGATAATCAGTTATTTCAACCAAAATCGCCCCTCTTTTCTTTGAAAATTCAATTTTAATAGGACTATTTTTGTTAGAAAAAGTTCCCAAATAACCGTTTAAATCAATGTCTTTTTCGATAACTCCTGTAGCTGAGCTCCAGGTATTATTGGCTTCATTACAATCAGGAAGAATATGATCAGGGTCTAAAATGATACTCTCTATTTCATCAGTTGTATTAACTTTAAAACTCCAATCGACATTGCGTTGCCAAACCTCAATAGGCAATTTAACTCGTAAAACATCGCCTTTTTTAGTTTTTACATCAGCAATTACAGGCATTGCCATTTTTTCATAGTTTTTAATAGTAATGTACGCTCCTTGTTTTGGATCGTTGTCTACATATTTTATTGAGTTTATACCTTGATCTAATCTCCAATTATTCACAAAAAATCCTCGCCAAAACCAAGCTAAATCCTCGCCTCCCACATTCTCCATAGTTCTGAAAAAATCATCCGGTTGCGGATGTTTGAAAGCCCATCGCTCGATATAAGTTCTAAAAGCTAAATCAAAACGTTCTGCTCCAAGAATTTGTTCTCGCAACAAAATCAAAGAAGCACTAGGTTTAAAATATAACAATGTTCCCATATTGGCTTCCTTCATATTATCAGGCGTACTCATTACAGGTTCCAAACTTTGATTTGTAAAAGTTTCTGCAGCTTGATGAAAATCTGTTGGTTCCGATTTATACTCTCCGTTATTAAAATCAATCGCGCTATAATTGTTAATTAGCTCATTAAAACCCTCGTCCATCCAACCAAACAAACGCTCATTTGAACCTACAATCATAGGAAACCAAGCATGTCCAAACTCATGATCGGTAACTCCAAACAAGGATTTACCTTTGCTTTTATAACTACAAAAAATGATACCTGGATATTCCATTCCGCCCACGATACTTGCCACATTTATAGCCGCAGGATAAGGATATTCAAACCATCTTTTTGAGTAATTTTCAACAACAGCTTTAGAATATTCTGTAGATCGTCCCCAAGCATCTTGCCCGTCACTTTCGATTGGATACCCTGAAATAGCTAACGATTTTTTTCCACTTGGTAAATTAATTCTAGCCGCATCTATAATGAATGATGCCGATGATGACCATGAAACATCACGAGAATTTTTCATTTTAAAACGCCACGTTTTTGTTGTTTTATTTGAAACAGCAGATGAAGATGTTACTTCATCGCTAGAGCGAATAGTTACCGTTTTATCGCTCAATTTTGCTTGTGCCCAACGTTTTTGTTGTTCTGCATTGTACACTTCTAAAGGATTTACCAATTCACCCGAACACAGAACATAATGATTTGACGGAGCGGTAATTGAGATGTCGAAATCGCCGTATTCTAAATAAAATTCCGATGCACCAATATAGGGATTAGTGTTCCAACCTTGAACATCATCATACACACACATTCTAGGATACCACTGAGCTACACTGAAAATTTTTCCGTTTTTAGTTTCCAAAATCCCCATTCTGTCCGAACCTTCATTCGGTGAAATAAATGAAAATTCAACTTTTATTTTTACAACTCCTCCTTTTGATTTTAATTCTTGAGGCAGAAAAACTTGCATTCTAGTATCATTGATGCTGTATTTCGCTTCTTTTTCTGTCGAAATTCCTTTGGTTGTGGTAACAATTTTTACCGACTTGATTTTGTGTCCGCCATCAAAAATTTGGCCTTGAGCACCGTTTCTACTTCCTGCAATGGGAATAATAGCATTGGCTCTAGAATCTGATTTGAATAGATTTTGGTCTAATGTCATCCATACAAAATTCATTTTATCCGGACTGTTATTCGTATATGTAATGATACCAGAACCTGAGATTTCATTTTTTTCTTCATCTAATTTTGCTATTAGTTGATAATCAGCTCTATTTTGCCAATATTCATGACCCGGCTGCCCGCTTGCAGATCGTGTGTTAGTTCCATTTTTTGTATAAAAAAATGGTTTAAAAACTTCATGATAATCATAGTTTGATTTTATATCGTTAGCAACAGCAGGAGCGTCTTGTGACCAAAGCGATAAAGCACTTAGAACAGAAAATAATTGAACTAGAATTTTAAATTTATTTGTCATAATAATTTATATTTTACGCAAATTAATAAAAAAAATCGGAATTAAATTCATAAAAAAAGTATAATAGTCATCCAATAAACATTCCTATAAACCAGCAAGTTTTCTTATTTTCTAAACTCGTTTTTATCATTTCGTTTGTAACTTTGTCAATCTGAAAAATTATAAATGAATTTCCAAGTTTTATCCGATTATATCCCGAAAGGTGATCAACCTCAAGCCATAGAAAAATTGGCTCAAGGTATTATCAATGGTGAGCGATTCCAAACTTTGTTGGGAGTTACGGGTTCAGGAAAAACATTCACAGTCGCCAATGTTATTCAAGAAACGCAAAAACCTACTTTGATTTTAGCACATAACAAAACATTGGCAGCGCAATTGTATTCAGAATTTAAACAATTTTTCCCAAACAATGCGGTGGAATATTTTGTTTCTTACTATGATTATTATCAACCCGAAGCATTTATGCCTGTCACGGGTGTCTTTATCGAAAAAGATTTATCCATAAACGAAGAGTTGGAAAAAATGAGATTAAGCACCACTTCTTCCCTACTTTCGGGGCGAAGAGATATTATTGTGGTCGCATCGGTTTCCTGTATTTATGGAATTGGAAACCCGGTTGAATTTCAAAAAAATGTAATCGCAATCGAAAAAAATCAAATTATTTCGAGAACGAAATTGCTACATAGTTTGGTTCAAAGTTTATATTCTAGAACCGAAGCTGACTTTAATCCGGGAAATTTTAGAATAAAAGGCGATACACTCGAAGTATTTCCGAGTTATGCAGACGATGCTTTTCGTATTCATTTTTTTGGAGATGAAATTGAAGAAATTGAGAAATTTGATGTAAAAACCGCCAAAGTGTTGGAACTTTTTGAACAATTGACAATTTATCCTGCCAATATGTTTGTGACTTCGCCCGATGTTTTGCAGAATGCTATTTGGGAAATTCAACAAGATTTAGTAAAACAAGTGGATTATTTTAAAGAAGTTGGGAAACATCTCGAAGCCAAAAGATTAGAAGAACGAACTAATTTCGATTTAGAAATGATTCGAGAATTGGGTTATTGCTCAGGAATCGAAAACTATTCGAGATACTTAGATCAAAGAGCTCCAGGAACGAGACCTTTTTGCTTATTAGATTATTTTCCAAAAGATTATTTAATGGTAGTAGATGAAAGTCATGTTACGATTTCGCAAGTACATGCCATGTATGGCGGAGACAGAAGTCGAAAAGAAAACTTAGTAGAATATGGTTTTCGTTTGCCAGCAGCTATGGACAATCGTCCTTTGAAGTTTGAAGAATTTGAATTTATGCAAAATCAGGTAATTTATGTCTCAGCTACTCCTGCCGATTATGAATTACAAAAAACTGAAGGAATTTATGTAGAGCAAGTGATTCGACCCACTGGCTTATTAGATCCTATTATTGAAATTCGTCCCAGTTTAAATCAAATCGATGATTTAATAGAGGAAATTCAAGCAAGAGCAGAAATTGACGAACGCGTTTTGGTTACTACTTTAACCAAAAGAATGGCGGAAGAATTAGCCAAATATTTGACAAAAGTAGCTATTCGTTGTCGCTATATTCATTCGGATGTAGATACATTGGAACGCATTGAAATCATGCAAGATTTAAGAAAAGGAATATTTGATGTTTTAATTGGCGTAAACTTGCTTCGTGAAGGATTGGATTTACCCGAAGTTTCGCTTGTGGCTATTTTAGACGCTGATAAAGAAGGATTTTTGCGAAGTCATAGATCGTTGACTCAAACTATTGGACGTGCAGCCAGAAATTTAAACGGAAAGGCAATTATGTATGCGGATAAAATAACATCAAGTATGCAAAAAACAATTGACGAAACTGATTATCGAAGAACGAAACAAATTAATTTTAATACCAAAAATAATTTGATTCCGCAGGCATTGAACAAAAAAATAGAAAGTGCTTTTACGAAAAACTCATTGGTTGCTTATGAATTAAACACTAGTTCCTTAATTGCTGCAGAACCTGAAAACGAATATCTTTCGAAACCCGAAATTGAAAAACGAATTCGAGAAAATAAAAAAGCAATGGAAAAAGCGGCAAAAGAGTTGGATTTTATTCAAGCAGCAAAGTTGCGTGATAGCATAAAAAAATTACAAGAACAACTTTAAAATTTCAGAAAACAGATAGGATACGAAAAGCAAACTTATTTGTTACTAAAAACTTCATCTATCATTTCATATAATTTTTCTCTATTTATAGGTTTTGTGAGATAACCATAAAATCCTGCGGAATAAATCTTTTCTTCGTCTTCGTTAGATGAATAGGCTGTTTGAGCAATCACTTTCAGTGTTGGTCGTATTGTTTTAATTTCTTCAAAAGCTTCAAAACCATTTTTCACAGGCATTTTAATATCCATGAGAACCAAATCGATAGTTGAATTATTAATACAAATATCGACTGCTTCTTGTCCGTTTACGGCCCTAATAATTTTATAATTTCTAGATTGAATCATTTTTTGAAATAAAAGGAAATTGATATTATCATCTTCGGCAATTAAAATAGTGGCTCCTTCAGACACGCTTTCAATAACTTTATTACTAATAGATTTTACTTCAATCCTAACTCTTTTATCATAATTTAGAGGGATTGTAAAAGTAAAGACCGATCCTTTTCCCACTTTTGAATCTAACGAAATTTCGCCCCCCATCATTTCTATATATGCTTTAGAAATAGCTAATCCTAAGCCTAAACCACCTACTTTTATAGACAAATCACTTTCAATTCTTTTAAATCGATCAAATATATATTGATGTTTATCTTTGTCGATTCCCATTCCAGTATCTTCGATTCTGAAAATAATTCTAGCATTATTTTCATCAACTTCATATCCAAAAGCAACATGACCACTTTCAGTAAACTTTACAGCATTATTGACCAAATTGACTAATACTTGCTTCAATTTAGTTTCGTCTACTTTTATTAAATGCCCCGCTGGATTGGAATTTTTGAATTTTAAGAAATCAATTTGTTTGGATTTTGGAATTGTAATTTTGATTGTTTCGTGTAATTCACTGATACAAGAATCCAGATTAATACTGCTGTAATTCGGTTTTATTTGATTGGATTCTATTTTAGACATTTCAATTAAATCGTCAATAATAGAAACTAAATTATTACCACTACTTTGAATTACTTTCAAATAGTCTAATTTTTCCTCTTTACTTAATTTAGTATTTAACATCAAATCCGTAAAGCCATTGATGGCGTTCATTGGAGTTCGAATTTCATGTGATAAATTTGCTAAAAATGCTGATTTTAGTCTATCACTTTCTTCTGCTTTTATTTTAGAAGCAATTAACTCCTTTTTTTGGTTGGTGTTTTCTTCAAAAAGAGTTCCTATTTGTCTAAACTCACCTGTGGATTTTTTTAGTTGTTGAATAGCAAGTCTATTACCTGTTTCTAGAATCCGTTTTACTAATTCTAAAGGATAATAAACCCACTTTCTAGTTAAAATTAAATTAAGAATTAAGTTGATTACAAAAGCAACAATTATAAAAAATAAAATATTAATTAATTTATCGAAATAAATAGGGGAATATTTTTTGAAATGCAATTTGGAAACTATTTTGCCATCAATCCCATTTAATGGAATAGTACTTTTGATGGAGCGATCTTGAATATCTATACTCTTGTAATTATCAACTAAATTAATCTTAGAGTTAGATAGATTTTCTAAATTTTTCAAAAATGAGGAATCTATTAGCCTTACTACAAAAAAATAGCCTTCTGATTTAGTCTTGTTTTTTAATGCATCATGGGATGGATGAATTGAAGCACCAAATACCTCTACAATCCCCTCTGGAATTTTTAAATAAAACTTATTTAATCCTTCATTCTTGAGTTTAGCCATCGCGATTTTAGGAATAAAATCAATCGACTTAATTTTAGATGAAGCAGTATGAATTATATAACTATTATTTGAATCATAGACTCCTAAATAATCTACATTGTAAATATTTAACTCATTGGCAACATTATCATTATACCAATTTACATCCTTAGATTTTATAAAATCAACAAATTCATCCCAGTTAGAATCATTATTAATAGCCACTGCGATCGGTTTTGAGTCTAAAACCAATAGTTTATTAATTTCTGTATTAAATTGTTCTGTAGATGTTTTATACACCTCTTGCTCTGCTTTTTTTGTGTAGCGATACAAAGCAAAATATAAGATTATAAAAAAAAAACTTGACGAAAGAAATAAGAATAAAATCCTAGGATAAGTACTTTTTATATTTGATTTTATCATAGAAAGTATTACTATTTAAAAAAAGTTCTTAGTTTTTGAACCAAATAAAAACTCTAAAATTTAATAATTGAATTATGAAATACTGGACACACCAACCATTTCGTTCGTGTCTGCTAAATAATCTACCTTGTCAAATCCAAACCCAAAAAGATTCAGAAAATCTTGTTTGTATCCTTTTAAATCTCCAATCTCAGGCAATGAATCTGTAGTAGCTTGCAACCATAATTGAGCCACTTTTTCTTGTACATCTGGGCGCATTTCCCAATCGTCAATTCGGATTCT
>CAMAWK010000107.1 GCA_945861915.1 Flavobacterium psychrophilum
GACGCACTATTTGAATTAGGAAATACCTATGTAGCAGAAAAAAATCAAGATTTAGCCATCAAAACCTATGATAAATTAAATGCAGAATTCAAAAAAGGGTCGTTTACTTCGAAAGCTATTTTGCGTCAAGGATTAATTTATTACAATGCCGATAAAGACGATTTAGCAATTTCAAAATTTAAAAAAGTAGCCGCCGATTTTCCAAAAACACCCGAAGCTCTTGAAGCTGTTGCAACTGCTCGTTTGATATATGTAAACAACGGAAAAGTGGATGAATATGCTAATTGGGTAAGAACCTTGGATTTTGTTTCGGTTACCGATGCTGAGTTGGATAACGACAGCTTTGAAGCAGCAGAAAAGCAATACATGCAACAAAACTCTAAACAAGCTAAATCAGGTTTTGAAGCCTATATTGCTAGTTTTCCAAACGGAATTCACTCGGTTAAAGCTAATTTTTATGTAGCACAATTATATTTTGCTGACGGACAGGAAAACAAAGCTATTGCCAATTATGAGTATGTTGTGGGGCAATCCAGAACCGAGTTTACAGAGCAATCTTTGATGCGATTGGCACAAATTTTCTTAAAAAGTAACAATTATCAAAAAGCAATTCCGATTCTTTCTCGGATAGAAAACGAAGCCGATTTGCCTCAAAATAAAACCTTTGCTCAATCGAATTTGATGAAATGTTATTATGACAGTAAAGATTTTGAAAATTCTGTGATTTATGCCGAAAAAGTATTGGATAATCCAAAAGCCGATAGCAATGTAAAAAGTGATGCGCAAATTATCATTGCTCGTTCTGCGATTCAAACTGGAGATGAAGCAAAAGCACGATTAGCCTACGCAAAATTGCAAACGAACGCCAAAGGCGAATTAGCAGCCGAAGCCTTATATTATGATGGGTATTTTAAAAATAAAGACTCAAAATGGGAAGATTCAAATACCGTTATTCAAAAATTAGCCAAGAATTATTCTAGTTACAAGTATTTCGGAGCCAAAGGATTGGTGGTAATGGCAAAAAACTTTTACGGACTGAAAGATAGTTTTCAAGCAACTTATATTTTAGAAAGCGTACTAAAAAACTTCACTGATTTTCCAGATGTTATTTCAGAAGCCCAAACCGAATTGGATAGAATTAAGAGCGAAGAAGCAAAGACGAATTCGTCCGTAGCACCCTAACCCCCAAAGGGGGAAATTAAGGTAACTAATTAAAATAATAATAATTGTCCACTTTCACCTTCCTCTCCTTTGTAGAGGGCCGAAGTGAGGAAAAAATAAACAATATGAAAATCAATTTCAAAAATAGTTTCGCTTTTGCATTAGTATTAATTGTACAGCTTTCGGTTGCACAAAAAAAAGATCCTAATAAAGAAGAAAATATTGGTACAGAAGTAGTTAATGTAGTAAAATCATACACCCCTACGATATCTGACGCTTCTAAATTGAAAGAAACTCCCTCGCTGGATGAAGAAGAAAACACCAAAAAAGAAACGGTAAAATATACTGTTTTCTCTTTTCCGGTTGCTTCCACTTTTACTCCTTATAAAGGAAATGCTGAAGCAGTTGAAAAGGAAGTGCAAGAACCTTTATTTAAAAATTACGCCACTTTTGGCGGAGGAAATTACGGAGTTTTAAATGGAGAATTATTTATCAATCACGATTTAAATCCAACAGATTATTTGGGAGGGATGTTTCGTCATTTCTCTTCTCAAGGAGGAATTAAAGGGGTTGAATTGTCAGATAATTTTAATGAAACCAATTTAGATGTCACTTTCGGAACTCACAGAAAAAATGTATCTTGGAGTTTGGATCTCGGTTACCAAAATCAAATCTACAATTGGTTTGGATTACCTGCAAATTTCGGAAGTTTATGGGATCCAATTGATAGAGCTACTTTGATAGCGGGAACAAGCGAACAGCAATCCTATAATAATTTGTATGTAGGTACAAAAATCGATTTTAATGAAAGTTTTTTAAGTAATGCTGCGATGCGATTGAGCCGTTTTTCGGATGCTTTTGGTACGGTGGAAACCAGGTTTTATATAAAGCCCAATTTTCAATTTGAACTTAATGAAAAACTCATCAATACTAATGTAATTGTCGATTATTTAAAAGGGAATTTTAAGAAAGATTATTGGAACACAAGTACTATAAATTATGGTTTTACAAACATTGGTATTGCTCCAAATTTTGAATTCAACGAACACGGATGGGCAATCAATATTGGCGCAGCACTTTTTTATAGTATAGATGCAGAATCGAGTACCAATCAGTTTTTGATTTACCCAAAATTCAATGCCTCTATCCATGTAGTGGATAATTTAATGGTTTTTTATGCAGGAGCCGATGGGACATTAGAGCAAAATACCTATTCCGATTTTGTGAATATAAATCCATTTGTTTCGCCAACATTAGACATTAAACCGACCGATAAACAATATGATATTTTTGCGGGACTGAAAGGAAAATTAACCAACACGGTGAGTTACAATTTGCGCGCTTCTTATGTAAAAGAACGAAATAAAGCTTTGTTCAAGAGCAATGACTATGCCGACACTAACACCAGTCAAGGGTATCACTTAGGTAATTCATTTGGAGTGGTATATGATGATATCAAAACGGCTCGTTTTTATGGAGAATTGAAAGCCGATTTTTCTGAGAAACTAACTTTGGGAGTGAGCGGAACATTTAGTAGTTATTCGACTAACGGTCAAATTGAAGCTTGGAATTTACCCACTATACAATTCAATTCCAGTATTGACTTCGAAATCAACGAAAAGTGGTATGCGGGAGCGAGTTTGTTTTTTGTGGGAGAACGAAAAGACCAACAATTTTACGAGACTTCATTGACGTTGCCAGACCTCAATTTCACGAACACTTTAGAGAGTTATTTGGATGTAAATGCGCATTTAGGATTTAAGTATAGCAATCGTTTGACTACTTTTTTACGGGCAAACAATCTGACTAATAATCAGTATCAAAAATGGCTCAATAATCCAGTGCAGGGACTTCAAGTGGTTTTGGGAGCGAATTATAAATTTGATTTTTAGATTTTTTACCGCAAAGTACGCAAAGTTTTACGCGAGGGAAAAGGAGATTTTATCTTTTAAACTTCAAATCTTATTGTTAAGATTTGAACAAAATTAATTTTATAAAAACAACTTTGCGAACCTTGCGAAAAACTTTGCGTACTTTGCGGTTAAACTTTTCCAATGACTTTCAAACAAAAAATTCATCAACATTATCTTCAATTAATTCAAGACCGAATTGATGTTTTTCGGGATATGATTGTCGCTTTAACAGAAGATTCGAAGAATGATGCCAAAGGTTCTGCAGGCGACAAACACGAAACAGCCTTGTCGATGATGCACATCGAGCAGGAAAAACTCAATCACAAATTGAAGGAAGTTTTGGCTCAAAAAGCCATTTTAGACAAAATTGATTCCACCACAATTGCCAAAACAATTATTGTTGGTAGTTTGGTCAAAGCCAACGGAATTTATCTTTATTTAAGTGCGGCACTTCCTAAAATTACTGTTGATGGGATTAATGTTATTGCACTTTCGCCGCAATCGCCTTTAGGGAATAAATTGATTGGAAATGAAGTGGGTTTTGAGTTTGAGATTAATGGGACGATATATATTATTGAAAGTAATGAGTGAATTCTTAAAAAAGATATTATGAAATTTGAGATGTATTTATTACCGTTTGCTATTTTCTTGTTTAGTTATATAATGTATATATTTTTTCATAAAGGAAAAAAAAGACCGATTCTCGGAGAAAAACGAAACAAAATGACTGAATATTTAAACGATTACTACAGTTACAAGTTATATTGGTGGTACTTAATTATGCTTATTTTTGGTTTGACAATTTTAGTAATAGTAATAGTTATAGATTTATTTGCGTAAATTAAGATTCATTTTTTTTATTTTAAAAGGAGTATAACCTACCTAAAAAAACCCAAATTCCCTAATATTTTTTTTCGTAAATTCGCGAACTTAAAAGTTTGACTTTAAAAGAACCGAATAATGAACAAAACAATGACAGTCGATATTTTGTCGAGTATAAAAGGCGCACAGCCTTCCGAAAGCGTGAATCAATTATTTGATGTGATTAAAAATGCAATTCCGTCCAATAATACCGCAAATACTGTCAATCCTAATGGTGTTTCTCTAAATGATTTAAGAGACGATGTGGTAATCGAAAGTTCGGCTATCGAGAAACAACTCATTATCGAAAATTTCCCGAATCAAAAAAATGGTTTTTTAGTCGTTGCTAAAGTTATAGAAGGATAAAAATGGATTCTCAAATAAAAAAAATACACCAACAATTGGTGTCCAAACAAATTACTTGCACCGCTTTGGTACAAGAAAAATTGAACTTACTTAAGGAAAATAAATACAACTCAGTCAACTCATTGTTAGATATTTTAGCATTAGAATTGGCTGCCAAAGTTGATGCTAAAATCGCAAAAGGCGAAACAATTGGTTTGCTCGAAGGCATTCCTTTTGGAATTAAAGATGTGTATATGGTTCAAGGAACCTACACCACCGCCAGTTCCGATTTGCTAAAAAATTATAAATCACCTTACACAGCCACTTCCATTCAAAAATTGTTGGATGCTGGTGCGATACCTTTAGTCAAAGAAAATTGCGACAGTTTTGGTCACGGTTCGTCAAGTGAAAACACCATTTTCGGAGCTGTAAAAAATGCCGTCAATCCTGATTTAGTTGCTGGAGGTTCTAGCGGCGGTTCGGCAGTAAATGTCGCAAAAGACTACACCGTTTTTTCAATAGGCGGCGACACAGGTGGTTCTGTTCGTCAGCCCGCGGGTTACAATCATATTTACGGTTTCAAACCAACTTATGGTAGAATTTCTAGATATGGTCTAATGGCGTATGCATCCTCAACGGATTGCGTGGGTCCTTTGGCAAAATCGCTCGAAGATATTCGAATTGTATTGAATGTAATGAGTGGGATAGATCCAAAAGATCAAACATCAATTAATTCAACTGAAATTAGTGAAGAAACAGTTTCCACTTCAGCAGTTAAAACAATCGGTTATTTCAAAAATTTTATCGAAAGTGACGCTATTGATGCTCAAATAAAAGGGGACTTTTTAGCCACCATCGAAAAAATAAAAGCCAAAGGAATTGAAGTAAGAGAATTGGACTTTTTCAATTCAGATATTTTAGTTTCAACGTATTACACGTTGGCAATGGCAGAAACGGCTTCTAATTTATCTCGTTTAGACGGAACCAATTACGGAAACCGAATGGAAGCCGAGAATTTAATTGAAACGTATGCGGTAACTCGCTCTGAAAATTTTTTGAAAGAAACTAAACGCAGAATTGTGGGAGGAAATCAAGTCTTGTCTCAAGGTTTTTCAGATGAAATTTATTTGAAAGGATTGGTTGTAAGAGATCAAATTTCGGAGAATTTCAGTAAAGATTTTCAAGAAGTTGATATTATTTTATCGCCAGTTACGCCCAATTCGCCACCAAAAATCGGAGACAGTTTAAAAGATCCTTTGGCGATGTATTTATCGGATGCTTATACAGTTGGTTTTAGTTTGGGGCAATTGCCGACTTTAACTGTGCCACAAGGCACAAGCACGGGACTGCAAATTACGGCAGCAAAAAACAATGATGAATTAGTCTTGCAATTTGCAAACTTTTTAAAAGATACTTTATAATGGAATTGGAGCAATTAACTGCGGCGCTAAAAGCCCACGATTTAGAATTGGTTATCGGACTGGAAACTCACGTTCGATTGAATACCAAAACCAAGTTGTTTTGTTCTTGTCCTAATCAAGAAATAGAAACACCAAATCATAATATTTGCTCGGTTTGTACTGGTCAAATGGGCGTTTTGCCAGCCTTAAATAAAGAAGTAATTAACAAAGCAATCCTTTTCGGAAAAGCAGTAGATTCGTCTTTTAGCAATGAAGTAATTTCTTGGGATAGAAAGCATTACGAATATCCTGATAATCCAAAAAATATTCAGATTACCCAATTTCACAACCCAATTATTCCAGACGGACAGGTTTCTTGTTACCGCAATGATGGCTCGCATTTTACGGTCAATTTGACTCAGGTTCACATCGAAGAAGATGCGGCTAAATTGGTGCACGAAAAGAAAATTTCGCTGGTCGATTTTAACAAAGCGGGTGTGCCGTTAATTGAAATTGTAACCGAACCTTGCATTAGAAATATCGAAGACGCTTCGACTTATGCGCAATACATTCAGCGTATTGTTCAAAATTTAGGCATATCTGAAGCGAATTTAGAGAAAGGCGAATTCAAATCAGATGTGTCGGTTTCTTTGCGCAAAAAACACAGTTACAATTTGAATCCTAGAACGGAAATCAAAAACTTGAACTCGTTTAAGTTTATGGTCGAAGCATTGAAGGAGGAAGTAGAAAAACAATTTAATTATTTTATTGAAAATAAAGAATTCAGACCCGACCAAACGACCGTTTTATGGGATGCCGATTTGAAGCAAACCAAGGTAATGCGTAAAAAAGAGTTCGAAGCAGATTACCGTTTTATTTCGGAACCCGATTTACCTTTTGTTAATATTAAAAAAGAAATTGAAGCGATTAAGGTTGATATAACAACCTTGCCTTATGCTGTAGAATCAATTTTGATAAACGGTGGCGTTTTGCCTCAGGATGCTAAGTTTTTTACTGCCGATAAATTGCGTTCGAAAACTTTTGTACAAATCAATACTGAAATCAATGATCCTTCGTTTGTAGCAAAAACGTTGGCAAACAATTTAAAACCAGAGGACTATTCTGAAATTCATAGTATTTCGCATTTAACAGATATTTTCAAATTATTTAAAGCCGAAAAAATTACGGCGGTTTTGGTTCAAAATGCGATTGTCAATTATTTGAAAGATGCCACTTTTGACTATAACAAATATTTTGAAGACAACACTATATCTGAAGATAAAATTCAAGAAGTGATCAATTTGGTTATTTCCGAAAATCAGGGCGTTGCCAATGATATTGCTGGCGGAGATCAAGGGAAAGCTGGTATTTTGGTGGGTAAAATTTTAGGAATTGTCGGAAAAGGAGCCAATGGCAAAGTCATTCGTGAAATGATTATCAATCAATTATCCGTAGATAATAAATCTTCTATTGAGGCAAGTCAAGGCTTGTCAGCACAAAATATAAAAACCGATTCATCGGAACAAGAACCCAAAGAAAGTCAAGAAGAATCGTTGCCTGAAATTCCGATTATCATAAAAGATACGTACAGAACGCATAAAATAACTCAATTATCCGAAGCCAACATCAACGAAGAAGTTCAATTGTCAGGTTGGGTGGCGAGTGTTCGTGATCACGGAGAGTTGATGTTTATTGATTTGAGGGATTCTAGTTATGAGATTTTTCAAATCAATATCAGTCGCGAAACCTTCCCTAATATTGATGAGTTGGTAAAATTAAAACCAGAATCGGTGATTGCTGTTACAGGAATTGTCGTTGGTCGAAAAGAAGACGATTTTAATGCAGGTTTGCGAACAGGAAAAATTGAGTTGCAAACATCTGTTTTAGAGATTTTAAATTTATCGAAGACTTTACCTTTCGAAATCAAAAGAGCGGCTAAAACAAATGAAGCCATTCGTTTTCAACACAAATTTTTAGATCATCGAAATGATGAGGTAAGACGCGCGATTGTCAACCGTCATAAAGTCATTAAGTTATTGCGTGATATTTTAGATGAGGAAGAATTTTTAGAAATTGAAACCCCGATTTTAAGCGCAGGAACCGATGAAGGCGCTCGCGAATTTATTGTTCCAACACGCAAAGGTGCAGGGATGTTCTATACTCTTCCACAAGCGCC
>CAMAWK010000108.1 GCA_945861915.1 Flavobacterium psychrophilum
GGATTAAATCCAGAGGCTTTTAAACCTGCGTTTTCTAATTCTTGTAAATACTCACTATTAAACTCATAACGATGACGATGACGCTCAGAAATAGAAGTTGATCCATAAATTTGATACGCCAATGTATTTGGTTTTATTTCGCACTTCCAAGCTCCAAGTCGCATGGTTCCTCCTTTATCGGTAATGTTTTTTTGTTCTTCCATCAAGCAAACAACGGGATGTTTTGTTTTTGGATTCATTTCGGTCGAGTTTGCATCTTTATAACCCAAAACGTTTCTCGAATACTCAATAGTTGCCATTTGCATTCCTAAACAAATTCCGAAAAAAGGCATTTTGTTTTCACGAGCATATCGTATGGCTTCAATCTTTCCTTCAATTCCTCTTTCTCCAAAACCTGGAGCAACAAGGATTCCGTCTAAATCTGCAAATTTTTCGGCTACATCGCTAGCATCTAAAAATTCGGAATGGATAGAAATTACATTCACTTTGGTTTCATTAGCAGCTCCAGCATGAATAAACGCCTCTAAAATAGATTTGTAGCAATCTTGCATTTCTACATATTTGCCAATCAAACCAATATTTACGGTATGTTTTGGGTGTTTTAATCTTCGTAAAAAAGTATTCCAATGTTTTAAATCAGGAGCTGCTTTTTTGGGTAAATCCAATTTTTTTAATGCCACAACATCTAGTCCTTCTTCTAGCATTAAATTGGGTACCTCATAAATAGTCGAAGCATCAATTGACTGTATTACCGCTTCGCGTTTTACGTTGCAAAACAACGCCAATTTATTCCGAATTTCAGCTGAAATTTCATGCTCCGTTCTACAAACCAATATATCGGCTTTGATACCGCTTTCCATCAAAGTTTTAACTGAATGTTGAGTAGGCTTTGTTTTCAACTCACCGGCTGCTGCCAAATAAGGAATTAAAGTCAAGTGAATCACTATGGCATTGCTTTCACCTAAATCCCAAACTAATTGACGAACCGACTCAATGTAAGGAAGCGATTCAATATCACCAACAGTTCCTCCAATTTCGGTAATGACAATATCAAAATCGCCAGATTCTCCTAGCAATTGCATTCTTTCCTTAATTTCGTTCGTAATATGAGGAACAACTTGAACCGTTTTTCCTAAAAATTCACCTCTTCTTTCTTTTTCAATAACCGAAAGATAAATTCTACCGGTAGTAACGTTGTTCGCCTGAGAAGTAGGCACATTCAAAAAACGCTCATAATGCCCTAAATCCAAATCAGTTTCGGCACCATCATCAGTTACATAACATTCTCCGTGTTCATAAGGATTTAGCGTTCCAGGATCAACATTTAGATACGGATCAAATTTTTGAATGGTAGTTCGATAGCCTCTTCCTTGCAATAATTTGGCTAAAGAAGCAGCTATAATTCCCTTGCCTAAAGAAGAAGTTACTCCGCCTGTAACAAAAATATATTTTGTCTGATTCATTCTTTTATTGTTGAAGTTATTGCGTTTGATAATTATTTAAGCAAAAAATAGTGCAAAAACGAGGCAAAAATACAACTATAAATTGAGAAAAAACTAATTTGGAATTGAGATAATTTTGATTTTTTTAGACAAAATTTAGTGGAAATAAGAATAAAAAAATCAACAAAAATTAAAGCAATCCATTGTATTTTCTGATGAACCATTCTAAAGATAAGGAAACTGCTAGCAAAACGAGTAACCAAACCCAATCAACCAAAGGAGTTTTGCTAATTACTTCCTTCTGAACAGCTTTGTAATTTTCATTTTCTAAGAGCGTTTTAATTAAGGCATCCACTTGATTTGAATAAAATAATTTTCCTTTTGTTTGTGAAGCCAATTGATTTAATTTTTCAACATCTGGATTTACAAATTGTTTTTCAATATCAAAATCCAATACCTGAAAACTTCCCGAATAATTCGTGTTGGAATTCAATTCTTTGACCGAAAAATCATAATTTCCAGGCAAAAGTCCATCTAAATTCACCCGATACGAATTGGTTCCTTTTAGTAAATCATAACTTTTAGTTTGTTTTGTCTTGCTATTTTTCAACGAAATTGACAAACGTGCTTTTTCATCAAATTCATAATTTTTATTAAAATACTGAGCAGTAATTTTTATTTCTTGTCCCGAATTATAGAAATTTTCATGTTCAACAACCAATGATTTTTTGGCATTATTTGTTCCTAAAAATTGAATAATTTTATCCACAAACAAATCGTATTTTTCAAAAGATTGATTGTCAATATGGCTTTGCAAACGCCACTTCCAAGAGTTTTCACCTAATAAAAAAGCCGAACGTTTACCTTGATTCTCAACAAAAGTCAATAATGGCGAATTGGACTCAATATTCCTAATTTTAGAAAAAAGCAAAGTCGAAACATTCCCTTTTGTTTCAACCGTTCCAAAAAGATTTTGCAATGGAGGAAAATTTTCAAAATCAAAATCTTCCACAGCAAAAAGATTAAATTGAGAACTAAATCCAGCTAAATAATCTTCGTTTTGCCTACTCATTTTAAAAACCAAGTCATCTTGATATTGATTCAAAAAATTAAAATCGGTATTGTTTCCAGTAACGATAAAAGTATTTAATTCAGCCACTTTATTAGTTTCAAAAACAGATTTGAATTCAGCTGTTGGTTGGTACAAAACTAACACATTGTAATCTTTTAATGTCTTGATTTCTTTTGGTTTAACAATCGTTACTTTACGTTGCGCATTTGTTTCAATGGCTCGTTTCAAAGCTCCAATATCAGGATGATTGATAGCCGAAACGATGGCAACATTTGTTTTTTGATTAATCACTTCAACAGCAAAATTCTTGGTGTTATTGTAATTATTTTTTTCTGTTTCGTTAGAAGAAATGGTAGCTTTAAAAATTTGTAATCCGATTTTATTTGCTGGAAGCAAAACAGTTACAATCGCAGTCTTTTTTGATGGAGAAAAAGAAATACTTTGTTTGTTTAAAACCGAATTCCCTTGAGAAATACTAAAATTCGCATTGATCGCTTTCTTTCCAGAATACTGCAAAAAGACTTCAACGGGAAATTTATTTTGGTAAAAAGCGTATTTGTTGACATTCAGTTGATGTACTTTTAAATCTAAAAATGCGGTCGTGTCACCAACAACCAATGGATAAACAGCATTGTTAGCATCAAATGAATAAACATAATCATTGCCCGAAGTTTGATTTCCATCTGTGATTAAAACAGTGGGAAAAACAGTGTTTTTGTAAATGCTTTTCAGGTTTTTAGATACTTCATCAATATTGGTATGATTTCCTTTGAAACTAAACTTTTCAGATGGCTGAAATTCACTGTCAAATTGATAAGATTGAATATCAAATTTATCTTGTAAATCTTTGTTTTGAAGAAGCTTTTGATAGATTTCCAAAACAGTTTCTTTGGATTTTAAATCTACAATGGAACTCGAATTATCGACTACAATTGGTAAAGGTGTTTTGGTAGTTTCTAATGATTTTCTTGTAATAATAGGATTTATCAATAACAAACAAATCAGAAAAAGCGATAAAAAGCGAAAAAGAGCCAAAACTAAATTCAAACTCGATTTAGTTTTAGCTTTATAAAAATAATGTAGGGAAGATAAACTCCCTGCAATCAAAAATGAAAGTAGAAGTAGTAAAATAGTGTTTGTAGTCATTTTTTATGTATTCTGTACTCAAATAGTCAGCCAATTGCTGAAAAATGAAAACTACCTACTTATTAAGTAAGCATTCCTCCACAAACATTTAAAACTTGTCCTGTAATATAAGCGCTCATATCCGAAGCAAGAAAAAGACAGGCATTGGCAACATCTTCTGTTGTTCCGCCACGTTTAAGCGGAATTCCATCTCTCCAACTTTGCACAACTTCATCACTTAATTTGGCTGTCATTTCGGTTTCAATAAATCCCGGTGCAATAGCATTGCAACGAATGTTGCGAGAACCTAACTCAAGAGCAACCGATTTTGTAAACCCAATAGCACCCGCTTTTGAAGCTGCATAATTCGTTTGACCTGCGTTTCCAGAAACACCAACTACAGAACTAATATTAATGATAGAACCCGCACGTTGTTTCAAAAAGGTTTTTTGAATCGCTTTGGTCATATTAAATACCGATTTTAAATTCACATCAATCACTTGATCAAAATCAGCTTCGGACATACGCATCAAAAGATTGTCCTTAGTAATTCCTGCGTTGTTTATTAAAATATCAACCGTTCCAAATTCGGCTAAAACCGCATCTACAAAAGTTTGTGCTTCATTAAAATCAGCTGCATTCGATTGGTATCCTTTTGCTTTCACACCTAAAGCGTTTAATTCATTTTCTAATGCCATCGCAGATTCTACAGACGAACTGTAGGTAAAAGCTACATTGGCTCCTTGTTTTGCAAAAACTTCAGCGATTCCTCTTCCAATGCCACGACTGGCTCCTGTAATAATGGCTACTTTTCCTTCTAGTAATTTCATATCGGTAATTTTGTGTATTTATTTAAATTTTCAATCGCATTTAGCATAGCGATTCAATGATTATTGTTGGTTTCAAATATATAATAAATCCTTTTTTAAAAAAAATAGAATTCAATTTAGCAGAAATTCAAATAAATCGTACAATTTAAAGTAATTTCTAATTATCTGCTTTAAAATATCCAATTATATTGTTATAATAACATTAAGGTTTTATAATATTTATTCCAATTTCGATAAAAGTCTCAAAAAAAAATATATTTTTGTGGCAATTAAAAATTTGCAATAAAATGAATAAAATAGTTATATTAACGGTACTATTCTTTAGTATGTTTAATGTGTCGGCTCAAGACAGAGTTTTAGATACAGTTACAGGGAAAAATAAATTAGTTTACAATACATGGTCTATTGAAGCAAATGTTGGTAAAAATAAAGCTATAAGACCTTTTACAACAGGTTATGCTACTTCAGGTGACAATAAATTTTTAAATATTACAGGAATCAATCACTTTGATTTTGGAGTTCGTAAAATGCTGAATAGATATTTTGGATTCAAGTTTGATTTTGCAGTAGATCTGGTTGAAAGTCAAGAGGGTGTTACTGATTCAAAACCTTTTCAATCTGTACAAAACAGAATTGCACTTCAAGGGTATGCTAACATTGGTAGAATTTTAAAATTCGAATCGTTTACTAAAACTTTCGGATTGTTAGCTCATGGAGGTGTTCAGATAAGTAAATTTACAGCCAAACCGAATGGAGGTCAACAGTTTCCTAATGGAGGTAAAAGTTTTACAGAAAACAACGGTGGATACATGTTAGGATTGACACCTCAAATTAAAATTTCTGATAAATTAGTTTTTACTGGCGATTTTTCAGTACTAATTAACAGCCGTCAACATTTAGCATGGGATGGAAATTCTTCTGCAGATGCTAACAACTTGTCAGGGGAAATGAATGTACTTAGTGTTGGTTTAACCTTTTATATGGGAGACAGAAAGAAAAAACATGCTGACTGGTACATACCTGTTGCACTTAAACAAGACCCTAAAGTTCAAAAGAAATTAGCTGAACTAGAATTACTTAAAAAAGACGGAGACGGAGACGGTGTTACTGACAGTCTTGATTTACAAAAAGACACTCCGAAAAATGCCGCAGTAGATAGCCGAGGAAGATTTTTTGATACCAACAAAAACAATATTCCAGATGAACTAGAACCAAAAGAGGAACCAAAAGTAGAAACTGTTGTAAAAGAAACTGTTGTAGCACCTGCTACTACTCCAATTAATACATCTTCAGAATACAACTCTAAAGAAATATTATTAGAGTTTGGTGTAGTTGACATTTATTATGATGTTGATAAAACATTACCAGTTGTTAGATCAATGCCTGTACTTACTAATTTAATAAAATTCTTAAAGAAATATCCAAATGCAAAAATTAACCTTACTGGTTATGCTGATGTTACTGGAATTAACGAATCAAATATTGTATTAGCAAATAATAGAGCCGAAAATCTGAAAAAATACATTGCTTCAAATGGTATTGATCCTGAGAGAATGAATACAAGTGGAAAAGGTGTTGACGAATATAGTAAAGTAAATGACGATCCAAGTCTTCAAATTGCAAGAAGAGTTTCTGTTACTTTGCAATAAATTATTATAATTATATAAAAGGCTGATTTATTTTTAAATCAGCCTTTTTCTTTTAAACAGATTTAGAAATACCAATTTAAAATCATGATGGATTCGCTTAAAAAACGTTGGGGAATCAGTTCCAATTCTCAACTTGCTATTATTTTTATAGTATTTGCCATTACTGGTTCTGCTTCTGCTTGGTTATCTAAACCGCTGTGTTTATGGCTGGGGATTTCAAAAGAAAGCCTAGGCTTTTGGTTTTTACCTGTTCGATTGCTGCTGATTTTTCCTTTATACCAATTGCTATTGGTTACAATTGGTTTCCTTTTCGGTCAACATTCCTTTTTTTGGGCTTTCGAAAAAAAAATGCTACACAGAATCGGACTGGGATTTTTGTTTAAATAATATCATTTCTTCAACATTCAGATAAACGAGTCAACTAAGATATTTTTCGAAATCAGTTAAAATCTTTGTTTCTTTGTGAAAACTTTTACAAAGATGATTCAGGCAAAAAATATATACAAAAAATATGACCAACTTCATGTTCTAAAAGGAGTTGACATCCATATTAAAAAAGGTGAAATTGTTTCTATCGTTGGTGCTTCGGGTGCTGGAAAAACAACTTTATTACAAATACTTGGCACTTTAGACCACCCAAGCTTGATGAGCGAACAGAGCGAAGCTAAACCCAATGCCGAAAACGGGGTAGAATTGCGCATCAACGACCAAGACATCTTGACGATGAACGACAAAACGCTCTCGCAATTCCGAAACTTGAATTTGGGTTTTATCTTTCAATTTCATCAATTATTACCTGAATTTACTGCCTTGGAAAATGTTTGCATTCCTGCTTACATTGCTAAAAAACCAAAACAAGAAACCGAAACTGAAGCCAAACGATTGTTAGATTATTTAGGACTTTCGCACAGAATCCATCACAAACCGAGTGAACTTTCGGGCGGTGAACAGCAACGCGTGGCGGTGGCAAGAGCTTTAATCAATAAACCTGCTGTTATTTTTGCCGATGAACCATCAGGTAATTTAGACACACTTTCTGCGGAAAATCTACATCAATTGTTTTTCAAACTTCGGGACGAATTCGGGCAAACCTTTGTAATTGTAACCCACAACGAAGAATTAGCGAATATGGCCGATCGAAAACTGGTAATGGTGGATGGGTTGATTAGTTAGCAGATTTCTGATTTCTGATTTTAGATTGCAGATTTTAGATTACAGATTACAAACCTTTGTTTCTTTTATTTTTTTTTGAAGTTGATTTTTGAATTTGACTTTTGAAGTTGATTTTTGAAGTTGATTTTTGACTTTAAAATAGCAGTACACATTACGTTTATCCCTTTACTCAATAATGACTAAATCCGAACTCAAATCATTTCTTGACGAGAAAGTCCTGCAATACAACACCCTTGATTTTATCGAAAGTGATCCTGTTCAAATTCCGCATTTGTTTTCTCAAAAGGAAGATGTTGAAATTGCTGGTTTTTTGAGTGCGACCATCGCTTGGGGCAATCGCAAGATGATTATCAAAAACGGGCATAAAATGATGGATTTGATGGGCAACTCGCCTTACGATTTTGTACTCAGCCACACCGATAATCAGTTAGAATCCCTGCAATCTTTTGTACACAGGACCTTCAACGGACACGATTTTGTTAGTTTCATCAA
>CAMAWK010000109.1 GCA_945861915.1 Flavobacterium psychrophilum
TACAAAAATCTGAAATCTGAAATCTGAAATCTGAAATCTGAAAGTGCGGATAAAAATCAACAGATGAATAAAGAATTAATCATTAGATCAAGTTCTGAAGCTGTAGATTTTGCTTTATTAAAAGATGGAAAACTAATTGAATTACACAAAGAACAAGAAACCAGCAACTTTCAAGTAGGCGATATTTTTATTGCCAAAATAAGAAAACCGGTTGCTGGACTCAATGCTGCTTTTGTAAATGTAGGCTACGAAAAAGATGCCTTTTTACATTATCACGATTTGGGACCCAATCTTGCTTCTCAACTGAAATTCATAAAACTTGTAAGCGCAGGTAAATTAAAAGATTTCTCCCTAAAAAACTTTCAGTTTGAAAGAGAGATAGATAAAGATGGCACCATCACTGGTATTATCAATTCCAATCAATCTATCTTAGTACAAGTAGTCAAAGAACCAATATCGTCAAAAGGACCAAGAATTTGCGCAGAGCTTTCTCTTGCTGGACGATTTATTGTTTTAGTTCCGTTTTCTGATCGTATTTCTATTTCACAAAAAATAGAAGATCGCAAAGAAAAAGACCGCTTAAAAAAACTTGTACAAACTATCAAACCAAAAGGATTTGGCGTTATTGTTCGCACAGTAGCCGAAGGCAAAACCACAGTAGAATTAGAAAAAGATTTGCAGAACCTCATAGAGAGATGGACTGCAATGTGTAAAAAATTACCAACCGCTCATCATCCGTCCAAGGTATTAGGAGAGCTCAATAGAGCTTCATCAATATTACGAGATGTCTTCAACGATACCTTTAGCGGTATCCAAATAGATGATGAAGAGTTGTACAACCAAACGAAGGACTATTTACAAGAAATAGCCCCTTCGAAAACATCGATTGTGAAGTTTTATCAGTCTAAAGACACACCTATTTTCGAGAAATACAATATTGAAAGACAAATCAAGACCTCCTTTGGGAAAACAGTTTCCATGAGTAAAGGTGCTTATCTTATTATCGAACATACCGAAGCCTTGCACGTGATAGACGTGAATAGCGGAAACCGTTCTAATAAAGCATCCAACCAAGAAGACACTGCCATGGAAGTCAACATGATTGCCGCTGCTGAAATCGCTAGACAATTACGTCTTCGTGATATGGGCGGAATTATAGTAATTGATTTTATCGATATGGGAAATCCCGAAAATCGCAAATTGTTGTTCGACTTCTTGAGAGAAGAAATGAACGATGATAAAGCCAAACACAAAATCTTACCTCCGAGTAAATTTGGATTAGTCCAAATTACCAGACAAAGAGTAAGACCCGAAGTCAATATTAAAACTAGAGAAGAAGACCCAAACAATATTGAAGGCGAAATAGAAGCGCCAATACTAATCATTGACAAAATAGCTTCCGACCTAGAACGAATACTAAAAACCCACAAAAATGTTGTTCTCAATGCACATCCATTTGTGGCTGCATACCTCAGCAAAGGGTTTCCATCCTTGCGTTCAAAATGGTTTTTTGAATACAAAAAATGGATAAAAATCATTCCTCGTGACGCTTACACGTATCTAGAATATCATTTCTATGATAAAAATGGAATCGAAATTAATGAATAAATTAAAACCGTCCCGATAGCTATCGGGACGGTTTTTTTGTGGCTTTTTTTACCAAAACTAAGACTGCTTAATCCAAATTATATTCTAGCCTCACAGTAATTCGAGCTGTTTTATTTTTGCTGTAAGTATCGTTATTACCGCCGTAACTATCTTCTTCAGTAGAACCTTGACCTGTAATTTGAAAAACACCCATGCTGGCATCTTTTAATTTACCTAAATCGCCATCGGCATTTTTCACAATTTTATTAGCGCGTTCGTTAGCATCACGAGTAGCATTTTCTATCAAACTTTGTTTCAAACTAGGTAAATCTGAATAAGTGTATTGAATTGAATTTGAAGTAAGTTCTATTCCAGAATTAACCAATTCAGAGGTTTTACTCGAAACTTGCTCAATTCGTTTCATTAGTTGTGGATTCTTTTTAGCCAAAAACGAAATACTCTGAATGGCTTCGTATCCATCAAAAACTTGTTCTGAGTTGACATACCCATTATCTGCATTTACAGTTCTAATTTCTCTAAACTTTTTTTGGAAATTCACTGCTCCAAACGAAAACTCATTAGGCTTAAATCCTTTACTTATAAAAAATGTTGAAACAATTTTTTGATCAGAAATAATTTTGCTGTAAGCCGATTTTATATCCATACTATTAGCAGAAAAACTTCCTGACCACAAAATTTCATCGGAAACAAAATCTTTTGAACCCAATCCGATAACCGAAATAGAATCTAAATTTTCATTTCTTTTTTTGAAAGACTGACCTAGAATAAAGGCTGTAATAATAATGGCAATTCCAATAATGAGTGTCGATTTGATTTTAGTTTCCATTTGAATTTGTTTTTTTAATAATATTCAACATGTTTTATTATAAAGGTAAATATAACAAATATGGACAAACAAAAATCAAATCGACAATCATTTTGCATAATGTTACAATAAACTTAAACTCACAATTTATTTACAAAATGATAACTTTTTATACGCTATTTGAAAATCGATTGTTAACAGTAAGGAAATAATTTTAGGATATTTTTACCAAAAGTTAGTACTAAATTAATGAAAGAATTCATAGACATAATTAAGCAAAATCGATTTTTTTATTCTCTCAATTTAGTTTTGATAGTTCTCATTGCTTTTGTTTTATCGCTTTCCAAACGTGTTGATGGATTTATTTGGCTGAATCAATTTCATACTAAATTTTTAAATTTCATATTCGAAGGAATTACTTTTTTGGGCGATGGTTGGTTTTGTATATTAATCGCTCTTTATTTGGCTATCTTTTCTAAGAGACATAAAAAATTAGCTTTAATTATAGTTGTTGCTTACCTCAATTCTGGTATTTTTTCACAACTAATCAAAAATATAATTGTTGCTCCAAGACCTAAAGTCTATTTTGAAATGCACCATTTAAAGTATTATTTAGACACATTCGCAACCAGTAGAATTGGTTTTAACAGTTTCCCTTCAGGACATACCGCTTCGTTTTTTGCATTAGTCACTGTTTTATCTAATTATTGCAAAAAAAGACAGCTTTGTTTCTTTTTAATACTTTTAAGTATTGTGGTTGGTTATACGAGAATTTATCTTGGACACCATTTTTTAATTGACGTGTTTTTTGGTGCCATTATAGGTATTGTATTTGGCACATTTTCGATTATTTGGGTTGAAAAAACAAAAAAAATTCCAATTGTTAAATATCGACTAAATGTTTTCAAAAAAAGGAAAACATATCCAAATCCCAATTTTAGTCATTAGATAATGAATTTTATACATTTTTTCAAGTTCGGAATGGTTGGTTTCACCGGACTTATCGTGGATTTTGGTGTAACTTGGATAGCTAAAGAAATATTGAAAATAAACAAATATATTTCCAACGGTTTTGGATTTATTTTTGGCGTAACCAACAACTACATTTTAAATAGATATTTTACTTTTCAAAACGAAAACCCGAATATTGGTTGGCAATTTTTTAGTTTTTTTATCATTGCGATTATTGGTTTTCTGATTAGTACAAACATTCTTTACATTCTTCAAAACAAGACAAAACTAAATTTTTATTTAAGTAAGTTTGTAGCCACTCTTGTCGTTTTCTTATGGAATTTCGGCATCAATTCAATCTATACTTTTAAATAACTAATTTGTGATTCTTAAAAAAAACATAACTACTGTCATTTTTGTAGCAACTATTTTACGATGCATCATTGCGTTATCCATAAATTTAGGCAACGACGAAGTTTACTACATTAGTTACGCACAGCATTTTCAATGGAATTATTTTGACCATCCGCCCATGGTTGGTTTATTAATAAAACTAACCACTCTTGATTTATTCTTACATTCCGATTTTTTTATTCGGCTGGGACCAATTGTGTTGGCTGCCATCAACACTTATTTAATTTATTTAATAGCTAAAAAAATTAAAGACGAAACTAGTGGATTGATTGCTGCAATGTTGTACTCAACTTCAATATATTCGAGTATTATTGCGGGTTTGTTCATCATGCCAGATTCTCCTCAGCTTTTCTTTTGGATTTTGAGTATCTATCTTTTGGTTGAAATTGTTTCAGACAAAGAGTCAAGAATGTCAAAAAAATATGCCTTGTTGCTTTTTGGTTTGATGGTTGGTTTGTGTACTATGAGTAAAGTACATGGTGTATTTCTTTGGATTGGGTATGGTTTGTATATTTTGATTTATGACCGAAAATCATTGGCAAACCCTTTTCTTTACCTTTCAGTTCTGGTTACAGTTCTAGTTGTTTCTCCTATATTATTTTGGAATATCAATAACGATTTTATTACTTATAATTTTCATAGCGAACGAGTGGCAATAACCAATAAAATAAACGTCGATAGCTTTATCCGAGAGTTTTTTGGTGGAATTTTGTACAACAATCCATTGAATTATTTCCTGCTAATAAGTAGTCTTATTGCTTGTTGGAAAGGAAAAATTTTAATTGAAAAAAAACATATTCGATTGTTAGTGCTTTTAAGTCTTCCTTTAATTGGCACTTTATTATTTGTTTCCTTTTTCAAGGATACTTTACCACATTGGTCTGGTCCTGCATACACTTCGCTCCTAATTCTTTCGGCTTGTTATTTGAGTACTGCTAAACCTAATTTGCAAAAACTAGTAACAGCATCCGCTTATTTAATTATTTCAGTTTGTTTTTTGGGCATTATAATTATTCAGTTTTTTCCAGGCACTTTGGGCAACAAAACGGATGAAAAGTTAGGAGAAGGCGATGCAACAATTGATATGTATGATTGGGCTTTTTTCAAAGAAGAAATAAAAAAAATACAACAATCTGATAAGAAATCTCATAAAACTCAGACCAATTTTATTGTTTCAAACAAATGGTTTCCTGCCGCACATATTGATCATTATATTGCTCAACCATTACAAATGGATTTAAGAGTGATTGGTGATTTACAGGATATTCATACCTATTATTGGTTAAACCAATACAGAAAACAACTAAAAACGAATGAGGACGCTTATTTTATTACTTTCTCGAGTAATTTTAAAGACCCAAACGAACAGTATTCAAGTATATTTAAAAGAATAAATAAACCCAGCATAATTAAGCAATATCGTGGCGGAAAACCAGTTCGAAACATGCTCGTATATTTGATGGAAGACTACCAGTTATAAATAAAAAAGCGCTTTTTAATTTCGCTTTTTTGCAAAAAACCGCTTCATCAATTCAGAAGATTCCTCTGCCAAAACACCTCGAACAACTGTAGTTTTTGGATGCAATTGAGTTCCCATTTTCTCAAAACCGCGATGTTCGTCGCTAGCACCAAAAACAATTTTAGAAATTTGGCTCCAATACAAAGCACCAGCGCACATTTGGCAAGGCTCTAAAGTAACATACAACGTACAACCCATCAAGTATTTCCCGCCCAAGAAATTGGCTGCAGCCGTTATAGATTGCATCTCAGCATGTGCAGTAACATCATGCAACAATTCGGTTAGGTTATGACTTCGGGCAATTACTTTATTGTCAATTACGATAACCGCACCAACAGGAATCTCACCTTTCTCAAAAGCCATTTCAGCTTCCTGCAAGGCTTTTTTCATAAAATACTCGTCGGTGAAAGGGTTTATCATAATGCAAAAGTACGATTTTGAAATAATTCCCGTTAGTTTAAAAATTTGAAACGTATTAGATGGAAACAAAATTTAAGATTAACATACCTAAACCTTGTCATGAGGATTGGAACAACATGACGACAGAAGAAACTAGCAGGTTTTGCAGTGTTTGCTCAAAAAGCGTTATTGATTTTACACATAAAAGCAATGAGGAAATTCAGGATTTTTTCATCAAAAATCAGGAGCAAAAAGTCTGTGGAAGATTTAAAAATGAACAAGTTGATAAATTTGATATTCAAATTCCTCAAAGTATTTTGATGTTAAAAATGCCTTTCCATAAAGTCTTTTTATTGGCTCTTTTTGTAGTTATGGGTACTACACTTTTTAGTTGTAAAAATCATAATGATCACACTTTGGGGGAAGTTGTTGTGGTAGAAGATACGATTCAAGTAAACCATACCACAGGTGTTATTTTACCTTCTAAAGTCTCTAATCCGAGGGGAAATATTACAATTGGGGATGTAAAACACAATCCAAATGACACTTCACATATTCCTCCACCTCCACCACCTTTAAAGACTGAACAAGTTAAATTTATTAAACAAAAAGCACAAACAAAAAAACACACTTCAAAAAAAGATGTTATCGAAATAGGAGAAGTAATGGGTATTATTGAATTGCCACCTGAAAAACACCTAGACACTTTAAAACCCAAGTGATTTTCAATTTAAAACCGTAAATTCGCTTTTTGATTCAAAATGAAAAGCAAACTACTTCAAGACATCAATAACCCAAACGATTTACGCCAACTAGACGAAGGGCAGCTTCCTGAATTGGCTAAGGAATTGCGTGAATTTATTATTGGTATTGTAGCTGAAAAAGAAGGTCATTTGGGAGCTAGTTTGGGTGTGGTAGAGTTGACAATTGCATTGCATTATGTTTTTAATACGCCAGAAGATATTCTTGTTTGGGATGTAGGTCATCAAGCATACGGACATAAAATTCTCACCGAAAGAAGAACACAATTTCATACCAATAGAAAATTTGGTGGCATTGCTGGTTTCCCAAAACGAAGCGAAAGTGAGTATGATACTTTTGGAGTGGGGCATTCTTCGACCTCTATTTCGGCAGCATTGGGAATGGCGATTGCTTCAAATTTGAAAGGCAATTTCGAAAAACAGCATATCGCAGTGATTGGCGATGCTTCGATTGCATCGGGAATGGCGTTTGAAGGTTTGAATCATGCAGGCGTTACCGATGCAAATTTATTAGTAATTCTCAACGACAATGCTATCGGGATTGACCCAAGTGTGGGGGCTTTAAAAAAATACCTGACCGCAGTCAAAGAAGGAAAAAATCCGAAAGAAAATAATATGATTAAGTCATTGAATTTTGATTATTCTGGACCCATTGACGGAAATGATATTTTTGCAGTTATCAAAGAATTAAAACGATTGCAAAAAATAAAAGGTCCTAAATTTTTGCATGTCATAACCACCAAAGGCAAAGGATTACTACAAGCCGAAGAAAATCAAGTGCAATATCATGCTCCTGGAAAATTTGATGCAAACACAGGAGAAATTAAATCAAAAACAGAAGAAAATTTACCTCCCAAATTCCAAGATGTTTTTGGATTAACTTTGTTGGAATTGGCGAAAGCCAATGAAAAAATTATTGGAATTACTCCTGCAATGCCTACAGGGAGTTCCTTGAAATTGATGATGGATGCGTTCCCCAAACGCGCATTTGATGTAGGAATTGCAGAGCAACACGCCGTAACTTTAGCTGCTGGAATGGCAACCCAAGGCATGATTGTTTTTTGCAATATTTATTCTACTTTTTTACAAAGGGCTTATGATCAAATTATTCACGACGTGGCTTTGCAAGATTTACCCGTGATTTTTTGTTTGGATAGAGCAGGATTGGTTGGCGAAGATGGTGCAACTCATCATGGGGTTTTTGATTTGGCTTATTTGCGTTGTATTCCAAATATGATTGTCTTTTCGCCCTCGAATGAGATTGAATTACGTAACATTTTATATACCGCCCAACTTGGATTGAATCATCCAATTGC
>CAMAWK010000110.1 GCA_945861915.1 Flavobacterium psychrophilum
CTATTATTATGAAGTTTTCCCTTCTAATAATTTAGAACTGGGACTTTGGATGGAATCCGAAAGAATGTTGCATCCTGTGATAAATCAAATTGGTGTAGACACTCAAAACGAAGTAGTTAAAGAGGAGAAAAGAGCTCGTTTTGATAATCAGCCTTATGGTAATTTGATAAAAGTAGTCAAAGAAAACCTATTCAAAAATCATCCGTATCGCTCTGAAACAATAGGTTCTATGGAACATTTAGACGCCGCAACCTTAGCCGAATTTCAAGCATTTAATGCTAAATTTTACATTCCAAATAATGCCGTTTTAGTTGTTGCAGGTGATTTTGATAAAAAACAAGCCAAAATTTGGATTGAGAAATACTTTGGTTCTATCCCAAAAGGAACTCCAATCATAAAACAACAATTTATCGAAGAACCTATTATTGAGACAATCAAAGCCAATTATCAGGATGAAAATATCCAAATTCCGATGATTGTAGCGGCTTACAGAACGCCTTCGATGAAAACTCGCGATGCCAAAGTATTAGATTTTATTTCTTCTTATTTAAGCGATGGCAAAAGTTCTAAATTATACAAGAAAATTGTTGACGAGAATAAAAAGGCATTAGAAATTGGTGCGTTCCCATACAACCAAGAAGATTATGGCATGTATATTATTTATGGTTTGCCAATGGAAACCAGCAACTGCGAAGAAATATTGAAAGAAATTGACGAGGAAATTCTAAAGATTCAAACCGAGTTAATTTCAGAAAAGGATCATCAAAAACTTCAAAACATTTATGAAAATCAGTATGTAAACTCTAATTCTGGAGTGGAGGGAATTGCCGAAAACTTAGCCCAATTCTATCTTTTGTTCGGCGATATAAATTTAATTAACAGCAATATCGAAATTTACCAATCGATAACTCGCGAAGAAATTAGAGAAGTTGCCAAAAAATATTTGAACCCCAATCAACGATTGATAGTAGATTATGTTCCAGTTATGCAAAAAGTTGAAAACTAAGACATTTTTAAATCATGAAAAACACAACTATACTACTTATCCTTTTTTTTGTAACAGGCATTATGAAAGCACAAGACCGCACCCAACCAAAACCAGGAAAAGCTCCGGTAGTTAATATTAAAACTCCAAAAACTTTTGTTTTAGCAAATGGTTTAAAAGTACTAATTGTTGAAAATCATAAACTGCCAAAAGTAAGTTTCAGCCTTAGTCTTGACAATGCTCCTTTTGCAGAAGGGTCTAAAAAAGGAGTAGATGAAATATGCAGTTACCTAATAGGAAATGGATCCAAAAATATTTCGAAAGCTGATTTTAACGAAGAAATTGATTTTTTAGGAGCCAATATCGGATTTAGTTCACAAGGAGCGAATGCCAGTTCATTATCAAGATATGCAGGAAGAGTTCTTGAATTGATGGCTGATGGTGCTCTAAATCCAAATTTTACCCAAGAAGAATTGGATAAAGAAAAAGCCAAAATACTAGAAAATTTAAAAGCACAAGAAAAAAGCGTTCCTGCTATTGCTAATAGAGTAATCGATGTTTTAACTTTCGGGAAACAACATCCTTCGGGCGAATACATCTCTGAGGAAACTGTCAAAAATATAAGTTTAGCAGATGTGGAAGCCAATTTTCATAACTATTTTGTGCCAGAAAACGCCTATTTAGTAATTATTGGCGATATAAAATATGCCGTTATTAAACCCGTTGTCGAAAAACTATTTGGTAAATGGGAAAAAAGAAATACTCCAAAATCGACCTATGCCAATCCTGAAAATGTGGCTACTACTCAAATTAATTTTGTAGACGCTCCCAATGCCGTGCAATCAGAAATATCATGTGTGAATTCGATTAATTTAAAAATGAATGACCCAGATTTTATTCCAGCCGTTTTTGCGACACAAATTCTAGGTGGCGGTTTCAATAGTTATTTAAATATGAATTTGAGAGAAAAACACGCTTGGACTTATGGCGCTAGTGCAACGATAGGTTCAGGGAAATATCCATCGAAATTAGTATGCAAATCGGCAGTAAGAAATGCAGTTACTGACAGTGCCGTTGTTGAATTTATAAAAGAAATAAAAAGAATACGACTCGAAAAAGTAAGCCAAGAAATGCTCGACGAGGTAAAGGCAGGTTTCATAGGACGATTTGTAATGAAGTCACAACAACCACAATCGGTTGCGAGATATGCTTTGAATATAGAAACCGAAAATCTTCCTAAGGATTTTTACAAAAACTATATCAAAATAATGAATGCCATCACTATCGAAGAAGTTCAAGCTGCGGCAAACAAGTATATCCTTTCAGAAAATATGCGAATTGTAATTGTTGGGAAAGGCTCTGAAGTCATTCCTGGTTTAGAGAAACTGAACATTCCGATAGTATATTATGACAAATTTGGAAATCCTGTCGACAAACCTATTTACAAAACAGAATAATTTTTTTTAATTACTTTTTTGCTGATAAATACACTCCTATCAAAATGATAAAAGCACCCAAAAACTGAATAGGAGTCAATGTTTCTCCATCTAAAAAACCCCAAGAAAAAGCGACTACAGGAATTAAATAAGTTACCGATGTAGCGAAAACAGGAGTCGCCATTTGAACTATTTTAAAAAAAATAATATTGGCAATTCCAGTTCCAACAACACCTAAAATAATAATATACAAAACAGATTGTTTTATTTGATTTGTTGGCATAACCTCATAAAAACCAGACGAATACAAAACAAATAAGGCAGGAAAAAGTAACACCAGAAAATTACCTGTACTAATGCTTAATGGCTCCAAATTGGACAAGTGTTTTTTGATTAAATTCACATTGATTGCATAGCAAATAGAAGCGATAATAATCAAAAAAGCATAATAATAGTTTTGATCGGCATGAGAAATCGCCCCATTCAAAATCAGCAAAACGCAGCCAATAAAACCAATTAATATTCCCAAAATTTGCTTTTTATGAAAAGGCAATCCAAAAGCTAATGCCCCTAAAATTAGGGTATTCATTGGAGTCAAAGAATTGAGCACCGAACTAACCGAACTATTTATTTGAGTTTGTGCAATGGCAAAAAGATAAGCCGGAATAAAAGTACCAAATAAGGAAGTTAAAGCAATGTATTTCCAGGAATGAATTGGGATTTTAAACAAGCTCTTAAACCCAATCAACAGCAAAAAAACGGCAGCAAAAATAATTCTAAAAGACCCAAGTTGAAAGGCAGTTAAACCAACCAAACCTTTTTTTATAAGAATAAAAGAACTTCCCCAAATGAGGGAAAGAACTATTAAATAAACCCACTTCAACTGCTTTTTATCCATAAAAATTAATTTGACCCAAAAGTGATATTATTTTATGACTTAAGGCTTGTTTTTTTATTATTTTTGCTCTTTAGTTCTAAAAAAATTATCTTCCTAAATCGAATAGTATGAAAACAATAAAAACCTTATTTATATCCCTTTTTACAACTCTTTTAATTTGGAGTTGCAAGGAAAAAACAGCTGAAACAATAGCTCAAGGAATTGAAAAAAAAGAAATTAAAACTGAAAATTTACAAACAGCTAGCTTTACTGTCAATGGAATGACTTGTGCAGTTGGTTGTGCTAAAACCATTCAGGAAGAATTATCAAAACAAGAAGGAGTTCAAAAAGCGGAGGTAAATTTCGAAAAGAAAACCGCTACAGTTAGTTTTGATAAAACAATCCAAACACCTGAAAAACTGACGGAATCAGTTGAAAAAACAGGGGACGGAAAAACATATACCGTTTCCAACCTAAAGATTTAATCTATTTTTACTTCCATTCTATCGTTTCCATCAGTCGTTGCATATCATTTTGGATATAACTTGCTGCTGGCATAATTGAATCGAAATTGGGTTTTGCATAGAAATAAACTGAGCCAGTAATAAAATTTTTTACACTATCCGTTACATAAAACTGGGAGTTGGTAGCCGCGTTTCCATTCACTCGATAAAACATTCCGTATACTTTTTTATTTGAATTCAAAAAAGGCTGTTCGACAATATCATCTGCTTTTATGACATGTTCGTATGTTAATTTTTGAGCATCTCGCAACAAGTTTTGAATATTATTTTGAACCGGTTTATGAGTCAAATAAATAGTCGCTTTCATTTTAGGATAGGTAATCGTGAATTGGCAGTCTTTTACTCCTTTAAGAATAGCATCTGAATTCATTTCAAATTCAAACGGACATTGATTTTCAAAATGCACATAGTCGGCTTCAGGATATTCCAAACTCAGATATCCAGCTGGTTTAGGAAAAACTTCTTTTTTGCAACTAGAGACAAAAAACACTAAAACGACACTCAAAAAAACTAGATTTTTTTTAAACATATTCAAATTCATTTTTTACTCTAACGTAACTTTTATTTGTTTTATGCGTTTGTTATCAACAGATTCGATAGTGAAATTACAGTTTTCAAAAAGTATATTTTGATTTTTTTTTGGAAAATTACCCAATATTTCGAGAACAAATCCTGCTAAAGTTTCGGCTTCTCCTTTGTGTATTTCAAACAATTCTTCGTCTATATTTATAATTCTATAAAAATCTTTGAGATTTGTTTTGCCTTCAAACAGAAAATTTTTATCATCAATTTTCGTGAAACTCAAATCGTTTGTATCAAATTCATCACTAATATCACCTACAATTTCTTCGATAATATCTTCCAACGAAACCAATCCGGATGTGCCTCCGTACTCATCAACCACAATTGCCAAATGGCTTTTCATACTTTGAAAATCCTTTAGCAAATTATCTATTTTTTTGTTTTCAGGTACAAAAAACGGTTCTCTAATTAGGGTTTTCCAATCAAATTCTTTTTTGTCAATATGCCGAAGCAAATCTTTCACAAACAAAACGCCTTCTATATGATCAATATTGTCACGATAAACTGGAATTCTCGAATATCCATTTTCAACAATTTTTGGATAAATAACTTGAAAAGACTCCTCAATTTCTATAGCAAAAATATCCATTCGAGGACTCATTACTTGCTTTGTATCTGTGTTTCCGAAAGTCACAATTCCTTCTAATATTTTTTGTTCCTCAGACGAACTTTCATACGAATCTGTGAGTTCTAAAGCCTGAGACAATTGATCAACTGAGAAATTTGATTTTTGCTTCCCTAGTTTATTTTGCAAATTAATAGAAAGCCACCGAATAGGTAAACTAATGGGCAACAACAATTTGCAGATTAAAGCTAAAGGATAGGCAATTTGGTTTACAAACTGAACACTATTTTTACTGGCATATACTTTAGGCAAAATTTCTCCAAAAAATAAAATTAGAAAACTGATAAAAACCACTTCTAGACATAATTTCAAAATGGAAGAATCAATATCGGAAAATAAACTATTACCAATAATTGAAAATAAAATTACAATTCCAATCATTATAAAACTACTGGCTACACGTAAAGTAAGACTCAGTTTTTTTGGTTTTTCAAGAAGCTGTGCTATGATTTTCCCTTTTGCAGGGTAGTTTTGCAGGCTGAAATCTATGTCTTTTTGAGTCAAAGAAAATAGTGCTGCTTGTGCGCCCGAAACAATGGCTAAACAAAATAATAAAATTAGTAAGGCTACGAAACCTACTGTCAAATCAATATCTAAGGTGTAGTTGAAAAACAAACTGGGCTCTGGGTCCAAATCAAAATAAATTAGTTAGACAATCAAAACGGCAAATCATTAATTGGTAAGTCGTTAATTTCGGGGTCAAAGTTAGTGTTTTTTGCGGATTCTTGACTTTGATTTTGTTTGTGCTCTTCGGTACTTTTTTTGGTTGATAAAAATGTAAATTCAGTAACTTGAATCTCAATTGCATTTTTTACAACTCCCTCTTCTGTTTGCCATTGACGGGATTTTATTCGCCCTTCAACATAAATTTTATCCCCTTTTGATAAATATTTTTCGCAAATTTCGGCTGCCTTATTACGAACTACCAAATTGTGCCATTCCGTAGAGGTTATCTTTTCGTTGGTAGTTTTATTGATATATACTTCATTTGTTGCCAACGAAAATCTACCAATGCAGTTGCCACCTTCAAAGTAGTGCATTTTGACATCTTCGCCAAGATACCCAATCAACATTACTTTATTTAAGGTTCCGTTCATTTTGAAAAAATTTGTGAGGAATTCAAAGGTACAAATTTTAAAAAAACATTTAATTCATTTCGATAAAATTAAAAATCACAATTGGAAATGGAAAGGTTTTCAGAGTTTCAGAATCGATAGCATTATCAAAAGCTTCTTTAATATTTACTTTCCAAAACTTGATGTGTAAATGTTGATGTGATAATTTGTGTATTACCTCTGCATTGTTACATTCGGCTATACTTTCAATAGTTTTGTCTTGAAAAAAATCGGTATGGATATTTTGATTAATGAAATCAAAATCGACTGCTTCTGTTGTTTCAATCAGTGGAAATTCATACAAATTATGCCAAATCCCTTTGGAAGTTCGCTTTTGAATAATGGTATTTTCGTTCGCATCTGAAACTACCAAATAATTAAAAAAACGATTTTTAACTTTTAGTTTTTTCGATTTAACAGGCAATTGATTAACTTTCTTTTTCTGTAAAGCTGCACAACTTGAATTAAAAACACAAATTCCACAATTGGGACTTTGCGGTACACATTGAAGGGCGCCAAATTCCATCATTGCCTGATTAAAAAGAGTAGGATTTACTTTTTTTGGGTTGTCTTTGGTCATTAGTTCAAAAGCTAAAGCAGCAAACTCTTTTTTGGCAGAAGCCAAAGCAATATCAGTTTCCATATCAAAATAACGAGCCAAAACTCGAAAAACATTTCCGTCCACAACTGGAACAGCTTCGTTGTAACAAAAAGAAGCAATGGCAGCAGCGGTATATTCTCCCACGCCTTTTAATTTTAATAAGTCGAAATAGGTTGAAGGAAATTTTCCCGCCAACTCAAATGCCACATATTTGGCTGTATGATGCAAATTTCTTGCTCGAGAGTAATACCCCAACCCTTGCCAAAGTTTTAAAATCTGCTCTTCAGTAGCATTTGCCAAATCGAAAATAGTAGGAAATGTGGAAATAAAAGACAAAAAATAAGGTGTTCCTTGCGATACTCGCGTCTGTTGTAAGATTATTTCTGAAAGCCAAATAGGATAAGGATCTGTTGTATTTCTCCAAGGCAAATCGCGCTTGTTTTGTAAATACCAGCTTATCAATGTATTGTGAAAATTCATGTTTGAAATTATGTTGACAAAAGTAAAAGTTTATGTGATTAAATTTTAACGAATTAGCTTGAATAATTGTTTTTTTTATTTCTATATTTGCAAACTCAAAAAATTAGTACACTTTTTAAAATACAAGAAAATGACGAAAGCAGATATCGTAGCCAAAATATCAGAAAGATTAGGGCTTGAAAAAGGAGATGTTCAAGCAACAGTAGAGACTTTTATGAACGAAGTTAAGACTTCACTTGAAACAGGAGATAATGTTTATTTAAGAGGTTTTGGAAGCTTCATTGTAAAAACAAGAGCTGAAAAAACAGGAAGAAACATTTCTAAAAACACTACCATCAAAATTCCTGCTCACAATATTCCAGCCTTCAAACCTGCAAAGATTTTTGTTGAAGGTGTAAAAACGAATAACGAAGCAAAATAAAAATATTTATTAATCACAAAATCACCGACTATGCCAAGTGGTAAAAAAAGAAAAAGACATAAGGTAGCGACGCACAAACGCAAAAAAAGAGCGAGAGCTAACCGTCACAAGAAGAAAAAGTAGT
>CAMAWK010000111.1 GCA_945861915.1 Flavobacterium psychrophilum
AATTACTATCAAAAGTATTGCAAACCATCAAAACTAATTTTAGTGCCGACAACGAAGAAGAAAAAATCACAAACGCATTTGTCTATTCTATTTTTAAAGTCATTAATAAACTCATAAATTATTTTTCTACTCATTCCGAAATTGATAAAATGGACACTTTGTATGCCATTTATAAACAAGTAATCGATTTGGCTGAAGTATCTTTTGAAGGCGAACCTTTGAATGGATTGCAAATAATGGGAGTGCTCGAAAGTCGGGTTTTAGATTTTGACACGGTGATTATCACTTCGATGAACGAGGGGAAATTGCCTGCTGGAAAATCGATGAATTCCTTTATTCCGTATGATGTGAAACGCGAATTAGAATTGCCAACTTACAAAGAAAAAGACGCTATTTACACCTATCATTTTTATCATTTATTGCAACGTGCCACCAATATTTATTTGCTTTATAACACAGAAAGTGAAGGCATTGATGCAGGAGAAAAAAGCCGATTCATCACTCAATTAGAAGTCGAAAAGCAGCCCAATCATACCATTACACACGAAATTTATAATCCTATTTTACCCGAAATCGCCTATCAACCGATGCGTATTCCAAAATCGGAAACGGTGATGATTCGGTTAAAAGAAATAGCCGAAAAGGGGTTTTCGCCATCAGCTTTTACATCCTATATTCGAAATCCGATTCAGTTTTATTTTCAAAAGATTTTACGCATTAGCGAAGTCGAAGAAGTAGAGGAGACGATTGCTTTAAATACTTTGGGAACCATTATTCACGAAACATTAGAGGTTTTATATACGCCATTTATTGGAAAATTTTTATCAGAAGCAAATGTTTTGAGTTGTTTCAAATTGCTGGATGCAGAAGTTTTAAAGCAATTTAAACTCATTTATAAAGAAGGCGAAATCAAAAAAGGGCGCAATCTTTTGGCATTTGAAGTTGCTAAACAGAACGTTAAAAATTTCTTGAAATTAGAATTGGAAAGTATCAAAAACGGAGATGCTATAAAAATTCTTCATTTAGAAAAAGCCTGCGAACGAATTTTAGATCATCCTAGTTTGCCATTTCCAGTTAAAATTGCTGGAAAAGTGGATCGAATCGAACAAAGAAACGGAAAAATCAGAATCATTGATTACAAAACAGGCAAAGTTGAAAAGCGAAATGTAAGCTTGAAATCATGGAAAGACTTGACTGACGATATTAAAAACGAAAAAATTATTCAGGTTTTGGCTTATTCGTTTATGTATGAAAATGAAGCCAATGCATTGCCAATGGAAGCTGGAATTATCTCTTTCAAAAATTTAAAATCAGGATTTTTGCCTTTTAGTTTTAAAGTAGAAAAGGAAGAAAAAACTACCATAGATTCCGATATTTTAAATCAATATTTGGAACAAATGGTGCTGCTGCTGAACGAGATTTTGGATGAAACAAAAGAGTTTGAGGAGAAGATTTAAATTTATTTTACCGCAAAGGCGCAAAGATTTCGCAAGCGAGCGAAAGCGAACAGACTAAGTAAAGTTCGCTAAGAGAATTTAAACACTTTTTAAAAAGTCTAATAATTTTTTTAAAAGTTCATCTCGGTTTTCGATATGACTCATGTGACCGTCTGGGAAAGTTACTAATTGTGTATCCGTATTTTCTATCTGTTTTAGATTGTCTTCATAGTTCAAAACAGGATCGTTTTTTCCGAGAACCAAAAGCATAGGGAAAGATGCTGACTGCAATATAAATTCTCTGTCTTTTCTTATTTTCATACCTTCGAGTGAAGCAACAATGCCTTGTAACGGGGTTTTTAAGGCTTCGATTTTTACCTTTTCGATTTCACTATTCAATCGTTCTCTGTTGTCGGGACTAAACAAATTGGCGATGGATAATCGAATGAAGGTTTCATAATCTTTCTTAACCGCTTTGATGGCGCGATCTCGATTGGCTTTTCGCTCTTCGCTGTCGGCTTTTGAGGTCGAGTTGAGCAAAACCAACCCTTTTACTTTTTCGGGATACAATTCGGCGAAAGCCAACGCCACATAACCGCCCATAGAATGTCCAACTAAAACCGCTTTTCGAATGCGTAATTTTGATAAAACCGCTGTAATCATTTCTGCGTTTTCCTCCATAGAGTGCACATAACCCAAACAAGCAGACTCGCCGTGACCCAATAAATCGATTGTGATGATTCGGTTTTTTTTAGACAATTCAGATACTAATTCCTGCCACATTTTTTGATTTTCCAAAAAACCATGAAGCACCACCACAACAGCTCCTTTCCCATAATCGGAATAGGAAATGTGGGTGTTTTTGTAGAGGAGTTGGGACATTGTTTTGATTTTGAAACAAAAATAAGGCTAAAATTTTTAAACCATATAAGTCATATAAGAAAAACTTAAATGACTTACATGGTAAATAAAAAACGGCTTACATTCCTGCTAGCCATCTTTACTTTTTATTCTATATTCTTAAAAAATAAGTTCAAACACTTGCGATAAGACTTTTAGAAATCTAAATCTCGGGAATAACTTTCAGAAGGTTCATTAAGTAAAAAATTGGCCAGTTCGTTCTTATCATTAAAACCATTTGTTTTTTGCTTGTATAATTCAGTAATCTTAGGGTTTTCTATTTCAAGCTTTCTGTTTTTACTGATTTCTAGAAACTCTGTTTCCATATCAATGCCTAAATAGCGTCTGTTGGCTAAATTAGCTGCAATTCCTGTTGTAGAACTACCCGCAAAGGGGTCTAATATCCAAGCATTAGGTTTGGTAGATGCTAAAATAATTCGAGTTAAAACCGACAAAGGTTTTTGAGTTGGATGTTTGCCACACGACTTTTCCCAACGAGCAATTGCTGGTAATTTCCAAACATCTTTCATTTGCTTGTCACCATTGAGTTGTTTCATTAACTCATAGTTATAATAATGCGGAACCTTTTCTTTTTTGCGTGCCCAAATGATTAACTCGGCAGAATGAGTGAAAAACCGACAAGAAAAATTAGGTGGTGGATTGTTCTTCTCCCAAGTGATTACATTTAAGATTTTAAAATCTAATTCTTGTAACAATTGACCAACAGAAAAGATATTATGATACGTGCCACTTATCCAAATGGTGCCATTGTCTTTTAGTTTTTCTCTAACTTGTTGTAACCAATTACGATTGAAGTCATTTATAAAATCAAATCCTTCTGATTTGTCCCATTTACCTTTGTTAACCGAAACAATTTGACCACTTTGTATAGACAAACCATTGTTAGATAAAAAGTAAGGTGGATCAGCAAAAACCATATCAAACTTATGCTCAAATTGAGGCAACAGTTGCATACAATCACCTAGCAAAAGGTAAAAGTTTTTGTCTTCGGATTTGAAATGTGGTTTAAGCATTAATTATTGAAACTTATTTTTTATTTCTTTTTTTATTATCCAATCATTAAGCATCTCTAGAAAAGATAATTCATCTTCTGTTACATAATAAGAATGAACATTTTGATTTCTTAGATGTTCTAGTCTAACCATCCATTTTGTTTTTTCTTCTTTACCTCCACTAATTTTTTCTTGTCCTGGCAATGTATAATCTTTTTCAAAAAGGTCTTGCCAGTTTTTAACAGCTATTGCTCTATATGCAATAATATTAATGCAATCCCAAGGTTCAACCTCATCATCTTCATTCTCAATCTCTCTATTCTTTTTTGTTGCTAATGCAACCGCATCATCACCTATTTGGGGAGGAACTCCTTTTTTAAACCACATTTTTTCATATTTTTCCTCAAGTTTAATTTTAAAATCATTCTTAAATGAGGTTTCTAGATCTCTAATTATAGAAAATGCCCGGTCATTGAATTCTTTTTCTTGCTTTGAAATATATTCATTTAATCCTTCAGGATTAAATTCACTATGGGTATCTCTGATAACTTTTTGAAAGGTTCTCCAATATTTATTTTCACCTGAACCACCATATGCTTTTTTAAGTATATCTCTGTCTTCATCAGACAATGAATTTATAAATATTATTAAAGGATCTATATAGTTTCTTGCTTCCAATACTATTTTGCTAATTGATTCTTTTTTAATGTCAATTATGTTATTTTCACTCAAAAACAACATAATATCACTAAGTATTAGAATGTAAGCATAGATTCCTCTATTGATTAATATAACACCATCTTTTTCATTTTCCCATTCTTCAACTATGTTTTCCGATAAATATTGAAGTCCATTTACAAGATAAGATTTTAATCTATCATAAGAAGAGTCTATATCACCATTATATATTAGACCTAATTCTTCAATTTTAATTTTATTTACTTTTCCCAAGAATTTACTTCTTTTTAATGCATTTTCAATTGCCTGAGTCGTTATTGTTTTTTTATCCTCACCAATTGATACTTTATTAAACAAAGGAGAATTTCTATCTTCACCAAGAAATATTGAAATTCTAGAGCATAAAGCTTTTATTTGTTCAATTTTATTTTCAGAAGTCCAAAGTAAATCTGCATTTAATGTATTTCTTAGATCCTTAGAAACTGCTTTTTGATTTTCATTTATTTGCATAAATAATTTCACCTGTTCATCTCTTTCTAAGTTAACAAATGCTACAACAGGAATAGTGTTCTTATATTTAAAATCACTATTTGAATATCCATAAAGTCTATGTTGTCCATCTATTATAAATGCTGACCTATATTTTTTTGGTAAATGTAAAATACCTACATCTGCAATTGTGGACTTTACTTGAGTGTTTGCTTCTTCAAAGTTACAATTCTTAGCATCAATACTTATAATAATTGAATTAGGAAAATACCCACCATTTTCAACAAATTCTTCAACAGATTTCAATCTGCTTTTTTTTATTAATCTTTGATAGGTTGGCATCATGTTTTCGTTAGCCTTATTTCTGTGTAAGACATAACCTATTTTAAGTAATTTTTCAGGTTCAATTGAAAATGAATAATAAGTATGACTTCCCATTTTTCCTCTAACTGCTGGAATTCTATTTTCAATTTCAGGAATTTCTTGACCTTCAAAAATACTACCTAAGAACTGATATTTACTTGCTAAGCCTAATTGTGAATGTAATTTGAAAAAATAATCAATATTATCTTCATTTAAATGTATACCGCCTATGTTTTTTAACCTTTCTTTATCTTCGTCTGACATAGATAAGTTTTTGGTTGCTAGTATAAATTTTATTTTATGTTTGGTTGTTGGAAATAGAGACTGAATAGATTTTCTTAGTCCATCAAATATACCTTGATAACTTTCTAATTCTTTTTTAAAATCACCTCTTTTATTTTTTTCAGCAGTTTTGCATTCGATAATCAAAATCGTTTCATCATCTTTAGCAAAAACATCTATTTGTTTAGTAAGATTTCCATCAACTTTATCATATGGTATTTTAAAATTTCTATCTTTATTAAGAAAATCATATCCCATCAAACCGAATAAAGACCATACTTCATCTTCAAAAGCAATATCAATAGGTTTATTTTTTTTTATTTTAATAGTTGTTTTGAATTCTTTATCTTTTTCCCAACCTTCTATCAAATAATCATTTAATTGATTAGGCTTTATAGTTAGAAAATCTTCTGTCTTTTGCTTTGTACTTATTACTTTTTTAATCTGGTCTTTTCCAATTAATTTTCCTAGTAATTCTATTTTGCTTTTTTCAGTCATTTTTTATTTGATTAATTTAGAAAGAATTTTATTTTTAAGCATTTCAAGATTCAACAAATAATCTGCTTTATCAAAATACTCACGTAATGGTTTTAGTGTTGATTTCCATCCTGCGCCATCAGTAACCCAAATAAAAGTAATGTTTTGAGCATTCCAATATTCATTCATTTTGACATATTCAGTAGCTGTGGATTTTAGTTTTGAACCGCCGCCACCATAGAAGTTGCATTCAATAAAATACAATTTTCCATTTTTATTGATAGCAAAATCTAAATTACGAGAAGATTTATCTACTTGTATTTCAATACCCCATTGCGCTTTAATCTTTTTAGCATTCGCTTGGCCCAAGTATTCTAATCCTAACTCTTCACAAGCACTTTTCACAAATGTTTCTACAATGTTTTCCATCATAGTTCCCCCACGATTTTTTCTTCCGTTGCTGTCTAAACCAACTTCTACGCCGGTAACATAATCTACAAGGTTTTTAACACGTTTGTCTTTAACTAAATCACCCAAACCTGACTGCATAAAAAAAGCAGTTAAATCTTTGCAATCTTCATCAGTTATAACTCTATGTTTAAAATCATAATCTTTATAAAGAAATTCAGTAACATCAGTAAGCATAGAAACTTTTGTATCTCTAAAGGCTATTAAAAAAGGAAAAGTTTTAATAACTTGAGGATATTCTTTTATCAGCTCATATACTTCTTTTTCAACATCTTCTTTACCAATTAAAACATTCAAAAGGTTTAATTCTTTTTCTATTGGTTTAATGTTTTTATGTACTTTCTCCCAATTAACAAAATAGTCCCAAAGCAAAATTCCTTTCTCTTTGAAACTACTGGTAATTTGTGTAAATAAGATATCGTCGCTTTCTAAATTAAGCAATTGACAAAGTTTGTTCATGCTGATAATTTGTGATTAATAGTTCGGTTAATTGTCCACGTTTTTCAGGATTAGCATTTATGCTTCTTCTTGCTAAAACTCGGTTTATATTAAATTCATCGTAAATATCGTCAAAAAAAGTATCGGTCATGTCTTTTCCGTTTACATCGGAGTTACTCAAAATCCATTTGTGATCTAAAGTATCTAATTTTTTACAAAAATCACGTAAACGTATTTGTTCATAATCGCCAAACTCATCTTTAGCATACGAGTTAAAACTAGAAGTATTACTCAATGGTTTGTAGGGTGGATCAAAATAAAACAATGCAGGTCTTTCAGCATGGTTTAATGTTTCTTGATAATCGCCAGTTAATATTTCAACACGTTGTAAAACTTCACTAACCGCTAAAAGATTTTCTTTGTCACAAATCATGGGTTTTTTGTAGCTTCCAATTGGCACATTAAAACCATTACTTTTATTCACTCGAAACAATCCATTAAAACAAGTTCTGTTTAAGAAAATAAACAAAGCGGCTTGAGTAACTAAATCTGTTGAGCGTTTATTGAAAAGCGTTCTCTTTTCTGTATAATATTCTTTTTTGATTTCGGTTTGTAAATCAATGGTGTGGTATTCCTTTTGAAACTCTGTTAAAACAGCAATCAATTCTTTAAGATTAGAAGCAATGACTTTATAAGCATTGGTTAAATCGGCATTGATATCATTAATAACTGCTTTTTCAACATTTGGAAAATTATTTAAAATCCAAAACAAAATAGCACCACTACCAACGAAAGGTTCAATATAAGTGAACTTTTGGTTGATGAATTCTTTCGGCAATGCTTTCTCTATGTCGTTTATTAACTGGGTTTTGCCCCCAGCCCATTTCAAAAAGGGTTTAGCAGTATTGTTTTTGGCCATATGGTTTTGGGTTAAGAATTGACGGTCGTTAAAAATAGAAAAAAATAATAGGGAAAAAGCATTTCAATACATTTGTTGTTAATCTATTTATTAAAACAAAAAACGGCTAACATTCCTGCAAACCGTTTTTCTCTATTTTCTAACCTCTTTTTTATCAAAATCAAGCATTCATAAGCGTTTCAATTTCCTCAATTTCTATCGGAATATTTCGCATTAAGTTAACAGGTTCGCCTGTTTCTTGCACAACTACATTATCTTCGAGTCGGATGCCAAAACCTTCGGCAGGAATATAAATTCCGGGTT
>CAMAWK010000112.1 GCA_945861915.1 Flavobacterium psychrophilum
AATTTAGGAATGACTTTTACAGAAGCCAATTTACTTCCCAAAAAACACATTGTAAACGCACAATATCAAGACTTTTTAAACAAATTTGGCGAAGAAGGAAACCTAATCGTCATTGGTTTCAACGACAAAACCTTTTTCACTCCAAAGGCATTTGCTGCTTGGAATGAACTAATGACAGGTTTGAAAAAATCTAAAGAAGTTGATTTGGTAGTTTCTTTAAACGATTTAAAAAAATTACAAAAAGACACTATTGCCGAAAAATTTGAATTGGTTTCGTTGATCGATCAAAACAAAACGGTTGATGCTTCTTATTTACAAAAAATAAAAGACGAACTCTTCAATAATTTGCCTTTTTACGAAGGATTGCTTTTTAATAAACAATCAGGAAGTATTCGTTCTGCCATTTATTTGGATAAAAATGTAGTGAATACTGCAGGAAGAAAAACATTTGTAGTCGACAATTTGGTTCCAAAAATCGAAAAATTCGAAAAAACAACTGGTATCGATCTTCGTGTTTCGGGCATGCCATACATTCGAACGATTAATGCCGAGAATATGAAAGGCGAAATCGGGCTTTTTATTGGAGCCGCGCTTTTCATAACCACTTTTATTTTCTTCTTGTTTTTCCGTTCGGCACTTGCAACCATTGTTTCAATATTTATTTTGCTTTTGAGCGTAGTTTGGTCATTTGGAACTTTGGGTTTATTTCATTATAAAATAACCATTCTTACAGCGATTATTCCGCCTTTGATTATTGTTATTGGTGTTACTAACTGTATTTTTCTCATCAATAAATACCAACAAGAAATTAAACTACACAACAATCAGGCAAAAGCATTGCAACGTGTTATTTCTAAAATTGGTGTGTCTACATTAATGACCAACCTAACAACAGCCGTTGGTTTTGCTACTTTTATGATTACGGGCAACGATTTACTGTTCGAATTCGGGTTGGTTACTTCGATAAATGTGATGACGGTTTATTTTTTAACCTTATTACTTGTCCCAATTGTGTCCAGTTATATGGCAATTCCTAAAGAAAAACACTTGTATCATTTAAGTAAAAATTACTTAGCAGCCGTTTTAGATTGGGTTGAATATGCCGTGAGAAACAATCGAAGAATCATTTATATGATTTATGGAATACTCATAATTTTTAGTGTTATCGGGGTTTCGCAAATGAAAGTTTCAGGAAGTTTGATTGGTGAAATGCCCAAAAGCGCTTCGTTTTTTAAAGATATTTTATTCTACGAAAAAGAATTTAATGGGGTTATGCCTATGGAAATAATGATTAACACCAAACAAAAAAAGGGTGTTATGAAATTGTCAACCCTAAGAAGAATGGACGAATTACAAGCAACCATTTCTGAAATTCCAGAACTGTCTAAGCCTGTTTCTATTGTTAATTTGGTTAAATATTCCAAACAAGCGTATTACAACGGAAATCCAGAATATTATGAATTGCCAACTTCGCAAGAACAAGCTTTTATCCTTTCGTATGCCAAAAATGCATCCAAAAATACCAAAGAAAACTTGATGAAAAGTTATGTCGATTCAACGGGGCAATATGCGCGAATCACGACTTTTATGAAAGACATTGGCACAAAAGAGATGGCTGTTGTTGAAGAAAAATTACAGAAAAAAATAGACGCCGTTTTTCCAAAAGAACGCTACGAAGTAACCTTAACAGGTAAAGCATTGGTTTTTCAAAAAGGGACATCCTACTTGATAGACAACCTCATCGAGTCGCTCATTTTTGCTATTTTAGTCATTGCAGGATTAATGGCTTATATGTTTCGTTCTGTGAAAATGATTTTGGTTTCAGTCATTACTAACATCCTTCCGCTTTGTATAACCTCAGGATTGATGGGTTATTTTGGCATTCCATTAAAGCCATCTACCATTTTAGTTTTTAGCATTGCTTTTGGAATTTCGGTCGATAATGCCATTCAATTTATGGCAAAATACCGTCATGACCTTCTTGAAAATAATGGTAAAGTAAAAAAATCGGTGTTCAGTGCCTTGCGAGAAACCGGAATCAGTACTTTTTATACTTCTGTGGTTTTAGTTTTTGGATTTGCCATATTTACACTTTCTAGTTTTAGTGGCACCATTGCACTTGGCGGTCTCATTTCTTGTACCTTGCTGTTTGCTATGTTTGCCAATCTTTTAGTGTTACCTGCTTTGGTCTTAACTTTTGAGAAAAAGAAAACGGTAAACGAGGAAGTTTAACATGAATTAAGCCTGTGTTATTTTACATTAACTATTAGCGAAACGTTTCAAATTGTATTCCCGAAATCATTTATATTTGCAATGAAAACAGTGGTTTTTTAATAAAAAATCTAAAATCAGACCCGAACAATATCGAACGGGTAAAGCAAATCTAAAATGAAAATGAAACATATCAAAGTCAAAGACTTGCTCAATAGCACCTCAACCGCCCAAAATATAACTGCAAAAGGCTGGGTACGCACTTTTAGAAACAATCAATTTATTGCTTTGAACGATGGCTCTACCATCAACAATATTCAATGTGTGGTTGATTTTGAAAATACTCCCGAAGAAACCCTTAAAAGAATTACAACTGGAGCTGCGATTTCGGTAAAAGGAGATTTAATAGAAAGTCAAGGCGCAGGACAAAAATTTGAAATCAAAGTAGCAACACTCGAAATATTGGGTGATTCCGATGCAGAGAAATTCCCGATACAACCCAAAAATAAACCGAGTTTGGATTTCTTGCGTGAAAATGCTCATTTAAGAGTTCGAACCAATATTTTCGGAGCTGTGATGCGCGTTCGCTCGGTTCTGTCGTTTGCAGTTCACCACTATTTTCAAGAAAAAGGATTTGTGTATGTAAATACGCCTATCATTTCCGGTTCAGATGCCGAAGGTGCTGGCGAAATGTTTAAAGTAACCGCTTTGCCATTTGATAATATTCCAAAAACGGAAGATGGAAAAGTAAATTATAAAGAAGATTTTTTCGGAAAAGAAACCAACTTGACCGTTTCAGGGCAATTGGAAGGCGAAACTTTCGCCATGGCTTTGGGACAGATTTATACTTTCGGTCCTACATTTAGAGCCGAAAACTCAAATACATCAAGACATTTGGCCGAGTTTTGGATGATTGAACCCGAAGTGGCTTTCAATGATTTGAATGATAATATGGATTTGGCGGAGGATTTTATTCAATACGTCATTCGATATACTTTAGACAAATGTGGCGAAGATTTGAAATTTTTAGAAGCCCGTTTATTGGAAGAAGAAAAATCAAAACCACAAGCAGATAGAAGCGAAATGGGATTGATTGAAAAACTAAATTTTGTTCTAGAGAATAATTTCAAACGCGTTTCCTACACCGAAGCTATTGACATTTTAAGAGATTCGACTCCCAATAAAAAGAAAAAATTTCAATACCTCATCAACGAATGGGGAGCCGATTTACAATCGGAACACGAACGCTTTTTGGTAGAGAAACATTTTAAATGTCCCGTAATTTTGTTTGATTATCCAGCCAATATCAAGGCGTTTTATATGCGTTTGAACGAAGACGGAAAAACCGTTCGCGCTATGGATATTTTGTTTCCGGGTATTGGCGAAATTGTAGGCGGCTCACAACGAGAAGAACGACTCGATGTTTTAATCGAAAAAATGAAAGCCATTGGCATTGACGAAGAAGAATTATGGTGGTATCTTGACACTCGAAGATTCGGAACAGCTGTACATTCTGGTTTCGGTCTTGGATTTGAAAGATTGGTGCTTTTTGTAACTGGAATGACTAATATACGAGATGTAATTCCGTTTCCGAGAACGCCGATGAATGCAGAATTTTAAAAAAAGGTTATAAGGTTTATGAGATTAGAAAGTTTAGTCCCTCATAAGTTTAAACTTTCTAAACCTCCTAAACTTTTCTAAACTTTCTAAACCATAAATACAAAATGCTCAAGCAATTTCTAAATCTCAAACTCTCTCAAAAATTATCGCCTCAACAAATTCAGTTGATGAAGTTGATTCAATTGCCTACACAAGCATTTGAACAACGATTGCTGGAGGAAATGAACGAGAATCCAGCATTAGAAACCGGAACAGATGAGGAAGAAATCTATGAAAACGAATTCGACAATGACGATACCAATGATGAATTTGACGACTATGATGATAATGATACGGAAGATAATAGCGACATCAACATTGACGATTATTTAAGCAGTGACGAGACACCCGATTACAAAACCCAAACTAATAATTACAGTGATGACGATGAAGAACGAGAGTCACCATTGGTTGCTCCCATTAGTTTTCATCAAGATTTAATCAACCAACTCAATACGTTTATTTTAGAGGAGGAGGAGCGTGAAATTGCAGAATTTTTAGTCGGTAGCATCGATGATATGGGATATATTCGACGAAGTATTCCTGATATTGTGGATGATATGGCGTTTACACAAGCGATTTACACTGACGAAAAAACGGTAGAACGCATGTTGCACATCATTCACGAACTAGAACCTTCGGGTGTGGGAGCTAGAGATTTACAAGAATGTTTGTTATTGCAACTAAAACATAAAACACCCACAGAATATGTGGCTTTGGCGATTGATATTATCGAAAATCAGTTTGATGCTTTTACCAAAAAACATTATGATAAATTACTGCAGAAATATGCTGTTTCGAATGAGCAACTCAAAACTGCCATCCACGAAATAGAAAAATTAAACCCAAAACCGGGTGGTTCTTTTACAGGAAGCAATAAAATTACGGAGCATGTGGTACCCGATTTTGCTATTAGAATCGAGGAAGAAGAATTAGTCTTGACACTTAACGGACGAAACGCTCCCACGCTTCATGTTTCGAAAGATTATCAGGAAATGATGCAGACGTATAAAAGTTCGCGTGACAAATCGAATGCGCAGAAAGATGCGGTGCAGTTTATCAAACAAAAATTAGACTCGGCCAAATGGTTTATTGATGCTATCAAACAACGCCAAGAAACCTTGTATGTAACAATGAATGCGATTATGCATTACCAAAAAGATTTCTTTTTGGACGGTGATGAAACCAAGTTACGACCGATGATTTTGAAAGATATTGCCGACTTGGTAGGTCTTGATATTTCAACTATTTCGCGAGTTGCCAACAGTAAATATGTTGAAACGCCTTATGGCACCAAACTCATCAAAGAATTTTTCTCCGAAGCCATGAAAAACGATCAAGGAGAAGATGTTTCTACTTTGGAAATTAAAAAAATTCTTAAAAACACCATCGAAGAAGAAGACAAGAAAAAACCATTGCCAGACGATCAACTAGCAGAAATCCTAAAAGAAAAAGGCTACCCAATTGCTCGAAGAACGATTGCCAAATATAGAGAACAATTGGATATTCCTGTGGCGAGGATGAGGAAGAAGATTTAGGGTTGAAGTGTAGCTTTTTTTGAGCGAGAGCGAGTTTGGTTGCTTACTTTTGTGGACACAGAATGCAATTCTGCGCTATCCGTTGACGAGAATATTTACTTCGAATCCGAGCCTTCGGGTTTAGATTTTTTATATTACTAATTATGCCTAATTATTTATAACTGATATAATGAAAAATAATTTACTTAGACAGTTAATAGACATTCAAAATCAAGCAGATATAATTTTGAAAGGAAATATTTCACCAGACGAATTAACCATTTTTCTCAAATACTTAATCGAACTTAAATCATATATTCAGAAAAATATTGAAAATGAATTAATCCAGAAAATCATAGTCGAAATCCCCGAATTAGAGTTTAATGATGTCATTAAAAACGCAAAAACGGTTAATCTCTTAGGATTCGACTTGTCAGGACTATTCGGAAAAACTAACAAATTAGAAACAGCTGAAGATTTAATTAATTTAACTAAAAGTAAATTTGCATCAATTGAGACAATACTTAGAAATAATATTTAATTCAGCTAACAACTTTAGTACTTTGCTATATTTCCGTTCTTATAAAAAACTTTTTCCTCAATTTTTCCAACATCATTAAAAAAATAAACATAAGCCGATAGCGCGGATTTGCAATCCGTGCCCACAATCAAATTCATAACAAATCTAATTAAATAAAGGCTTAATCTACCATCAGGATTTAAGACTAAAGCACATAAAATATAATTCCTATATTCAATACATTCATGTCTATAGATTCTGTGTTGATTTTTGCGGATTGAAATAGAGGATTCAACCCATAATACCCATACACATTGATGGTGTTATAGCCAGCAGAGAGATAGACTCCATAATTGAATTTGGTGAAATTTGGATTGTTTCCAACGATTATTTTATTCTGATTATCTTGATAAATAGACCTGTTATTCAAGAGATAACTGCATTTAAATCCACCATAAATTCGCCAAAATTTATGACTTTCAAAAGTGGAACTTCTCCAACGAAATTCCAGTGGTACATCGATTAAAAACTGAGAAAATCGGTTTCTTTTGAATGAAATATCAGAATCAATAATCGAATAATCAATTGTTTGATTGGTTTCGGAAATTACAAGATTTTGATTGAAATTAGAATACGAAAATCCAATTCCGGGCGCAATGGCAACGGTTCGCATTTTATTAATTGGCATATCCCTGAGAAAACCAACTGAAAAACCTTTAGAAAATTTAGTCTGAATAAAACCCGAAGGCTTGTTTTGTAGGGTGTTGTATGTAAAACCAAAATAGAATTGATCTTCTCTGTACAAAGAATCTATTTTTAGACTAGGCTTGATCTCACCATCTATGTCTTGAGAAAAAAGGATTCCTACTGAGAATAAAAAAAATATTTTAAAAAAAGTATGCATATCTCACTTTTGGTAACCAAAAATACAAAAAAGGATAAAAGGACGATTAAAATTGATACCTTTTCAACTTTTCATTTTTATCCAAAAATACTTTAAATTTAATTTCAACAACACTCTTTATTTATACAATGCCTTAGTTAAAGTGATTTCTAGTATAGTGGTAGCTGGGTTTAATGAATAATCAACTCCGCTTACTGTCAAGGTATTATTTTTATTTTTAATAAAATTAAGTTCCTTACCATCATAAAGATTAACCACCTTGCTTACTTTGTTTTTACCTATGGATTGAGTTGTAAATAGTCCATTTTTTAGGTCACGGTATCCTTGATAAATATGACAATAAATTTTATTTTCTTTGAATGTAAAACCATACTCTCCAAAAAGAGGTTGCCATGGTCCACCTCTTGTGCCATAAATTCCACCGCCCACTTTTGATAACCAATTTCCTGTTTGTACAAGCACTTCTTGTTGGTTTTGTGGTATAACGCCTTCACGGTCGGGAGCAACATTCAAAAGCAAATTAATATTTCGAACAACACAATTCGATAAAAAAACAGCCACTTCTTCAAAACTAAAAACTTTTGAATTGGGTCTGTATCCCCATCCTCCTTTTTGAAGGCTCACACATTTTTCTCCATATTGCTCGTATCGAATATCACCAGAAGTGGCACTTCCGCCTTCTTCTGCATGCACATCACCCACCCAAGAGAAACGCTCGTTTACAACCAAATCTGGTTGAAATTTACGAACCAATCCCATAAGACCCAATGGCTTATCAGTTCCTGCTTCTTTTGTAATATATTTTTCGGCAATGGGCCACTCATTTTTAGGGTTCTGATATTTTCCTGGATCCCAAAACGCAACCTCTACAGATTCATTGACGGTTTGGCTTAGCCAACCACCATCCCAAA
>CAMAWK010000113.1 GCA_945861915.1 Flavobacterium psychrophilum
GAAGTTTTGCCGATTATGGCAACCTTTCGGTGAATTTGCAAAATGTAAAACGCTATCCTATTATTTTGGAATTGACTAACGAACGTGGAGATGTTATTGCTTCGGAATTTCGGGGAATTGGTACTGAAAAAAACACTAAAATCGATTTTAATTTAATTGATGCCAATTTATTTTCGCTACGAATGATTTATGATGACAACAACAATCAAGAGTTTGATTCGGGGAATTATCTAGAAAAAAGACAACCTGAGGAAGTTATTTATTTTTCAAAATCTATAGATGTTCGAGCCAATTGGGATGTAGAACAAATTTTTGATGTGAGTATTCCCTATGTACCTGAACCCAAAAAGAAAGAAGAAAAAAGGAAAGCTGTTAGATCAGGGTTTTAATTCGAAACTATCTCTGTCATTCAAGAAATTGAATTTTTTTCTGGTTTTATCTAGTTTTTCTTTGTGCAATTCAGTTATAAAAACACCCTCTGTTTCTTGAGGTTCCAAAACAAAATTTCCAAAAAAATCTATCATTTGCGAATGTCCGTTGTATTCTAAATTCATATTGTCGAAACCTATTCTATTGACACCAACAGTATAACACATGTTTTCGACAGCACGGGCTTTGAGCAAAATATCCCAAGCGTTTATTCTTGGTTTTGGCCAATTGGCAACATAAATAAGCAAATCATATTCTTCTACATTTCTTGAAAAAACGGGGAAACGCAAATCGTAACAGATGAGCGGACAAATCCTCCAACCCAAATAGTCTACAATCAATTTTTCCTTGCCAGCTGTATAAATTATGTCTTCTCCTGCCAAACTAAACAAATGTCGTTTATCGTAAAATTGAATTTTGCCAGACGGAAAAACAAACAGCAATCGGTTGAAGAAATTATTGTTTTCTGTGATGATTACACTTCCTGTAATAGCAGCATTTATATTCTTTGCCAACGATTGTAACCATTGTACAGTTTCTCCTTTCATGGTTACGGCAACTGAATTTGGATTCATTGTGAAACTTGTCGAAAACATTTCGGGCAAAACTATCAAATCTACTTTTTCAGCAATAGCATTGATTTTTTCTTCGAAATAATTTCGGTTCGCAATTGGATTTTCCCAAACTAAAGAAGATTGAATGAGGGCGACTTTCATTTTGTGAAATTAATTAAAAATGAGCCACAGATGACACTGATTAAACAGATTAACACTGATTTTGAAAAATAAAAACGCATTCAAATCAATGAATGCGTTCTGTTTCTATTCCCCCTTTGGGGGCTAGGAGGCATTTATTTCAAACTTGCCGATAAATATTCTCTATTCATTCGAGCGATATTTTCTAAAGAAATTCCTTTAGGACATTCTACTTCGCAAGCTCCAGTGTTTGTACAATTTCCGAAACCTTCTTCGTCCATTTGGCGTACCATGTTTAATACTCGGTTGGTAGCTTCTACTTTTCCTTGAGGCAACAACGCATATTGCGATACTTTGGCTCCCACAAACAACATAGCCGATCCGTTTTTACAAGTCGCTACACAAGCGCCGCAACCAATACAGGCTGCTGCCATAAAAGCTTTGTCTGCATCGTCTTTCGGGATGGGAGTAGCATTGGCATCAATCGTATTTCCAGAAGTATTTACTGAAACGAATCCGCCAGCTTGTTGAATTCTATCAAAAGAACTTCTATCAACTACTAAATCTTTAATCACCGGAAATGCAACCGAACGCCAAGGCTCGATAACAATGGTGTCGCCATCATTGAACATTCGCATGTGCAATTGACAAGTGGTAATTCCAGTATCTGGTCCATGCGCACGACCGTTGATGTACAACGAACACATGCCACAAATTCCTTCTCGACAATCGTGGTCAAAAGCAACTGGTTCTACCCCTTGATTGATTAATTGTTCGTTTAATTGGTCTAACATTTCTAAAAAAGAACTGGCTGTAGAAACATCATTTAATTTATATGTTTCCATTTTTCCTTTCTCTTTAGCATTTTTCTGACGCCAAATTTGAAGGCTTATATTGATATTTTTTGCTGCGCTCATAATTCAATTATTTATAATTCCTTGCGGCTATTTTAATAAATTCGTATTTCAATTCTTCTTTGTGAAGTTCGGCTTTTGTGATGTCGTTGCCTTTGTATTCCCATGCGCTTACAAATGAAAAGTTTTCGTCATCACGAAGTGTTTCGCCTTCGGCATCTTGATATTCTTCACGAAAGTGACCTCCGCAAGATTCGTTTCTTTGCAAAGCATCCATAGCCATCAACTGTCCTAAATCAATAAAATCGGCTACTCTAAGTGCTTTTTCTAGCTGCGGATTAAACTCATTAGCATTTCCAGGAACATTTACATCTTTGAAAAACTCTTCTTTTAGAGCCGCAATTTCAGCAATGGCTTCTTTTAGTCCTTTTTCATTTCGCCCCATTCCTACTTTATTCCACATAATCAATCCCAGTCTTTTATGGAAATGATCTACGGATTTAGTTCCTTTGGTATTCAAGAATTTTTCGATAGTAGCTTTTACATTGTTTTCCGCATCAATAAATTCTTGAGTATCAGTCGAAATTTTACCTGTTTTAATTTCGTCTGCTAAATAATTTGAAACCGTATATGGCAATACAAAATAACCATCTGCCAAACCTTGCATCAAAGCCGAAGCTCCCAATCTATTTGCTCCGTGATCAGAGAAATTAGCTTCTCCTGCCACAAAACAACCGGGGATGGTCGATTGCAAATTATAATCAACCCAAACACCCCCCATGGTATAGTGAACCGCTGGGTATATTTTCATTGGAGTTTCATATGGATTCTCATCGGTGATTTTTTGGTACATGGTAAACAAGTTACCATATTTCTCTTTCAACCATTGTTTTCCTAAAGTTGTAATTTCTTCTGCTGTAGGATGGTGATTTCCTTTAGCATAAGCGGCTTGTTTTCCTTTTGTTTGAATTTCCGAAGAAAAATCTAAATATACCCCTTCATTGGTATCATTCGCTTCAATTCCGTGACCTGCATCACACACTTCTTTTGCTGCTCTTGAAGAAATATCTCGTGGTGCCAAATTTCCAAATGATGGATATTTTCTTTCTAAATAATAATCTCTGTCTTCTTCGGCTATTTGTGAAGCGGTCAATTTTCCGTTTCTAATGGCTTCTGCATCTTCTTTTTTCTTTGGCACCCAAATACGTCCAGAATTACGCAAAGATTCCGACATTAAAGTCAATTTAGCCTGATTTGTTCCGTGAACCGGAATACAAGTTGGGTGAATTTGTACAAAACATGGATTAGCGTACAATGCACCTTGTTTATGAACTTTCCATCCAGCCGTAACGTTACTTCCCATCGCGTTTGTTGAAAGAAAATAAACATTTCCGTATCCTCCTGAAGCAATAATCACTGCATGAGCAGAATGTCTTTCTAATTCGCCAGTAACTAAATTCCGAGCGATGATTCCACGTGCTTTTCCGTTTACTTTTACTAATTCAAGCATTTCGTGACGACTAAACATTTGAACTCTACCTAAACCAGTTTGTCTAGACAAAGCTGAATATGCGCCTAATAATAATTGTTGACCCGTTTGTCCAGCAGCATAAAAAGTACGTTGCACTTGAGTTCCCCCAAACGAACGATTGTCTAGCAATCCGCCATAATCACGAGCAAATGGAACACCTTGTGCCACACATTGGTCGATAATATTTCCTGAAACTTCAGCTAAACGATGCACGTTTGCTTCTCGCGCTCTATAATCTCCACCTTTTATGGTGTCATAAAATAGTCTAAAAGTACTATCACCGTCATTTTGATAATTTTTTGCAGCATTAATTCCGCCTTGTGCAGCAATAGAGTGTGCACGACGTGGTGAATCTTGGTAACAAAATGCTTTTACATTGTATCCCATTTCGGCAAAAGATGCGGCTGCCGATGCTCCAGCTAATCCTGTACCTACAACGATAATATCTATTTTTGGTCGGTTGTTGGGTGCAACTAACTTTAAGTGATCTTTATAATCAGTCCATTTTTGTGAAATGTGACCTTCTGGTATTTTAGAATCTAACTTCATTATATAGATTGATATTAATTATTAAAAAAATGATGAAATAATGCTATGAAAATAAATCCAAAAGGAACAACAATAGCAAATGCATAGCAAGTTTTATGTAAGGACTTACCGATTTTGTTATCGAAACCTACTGATTGCAACGAGGAAGTAAATCCGTGCCATAAATGCAACGACAATAATACAAAAGCCACACAATACAAAGCAGTACGAACTGGACTTTCGAACTTCGCAACCAACTCATGGTAATATCTTGTTTCGTCAATTGTATTTACCTCTACATATTTGTAAATCATTTCATGTACCCAAAAATCATACATGTGAAGACCTAAAAAAGCCAGTACTACTAATCCTGAAATAATCATATTTCTAGATGCCCAAGACGCATTGGCAGCTCCATTATATTTGGCATAAGCTATAGGTCTGGCGCTTCTGTTTTTCAATTCTAAAACAAAACCCATTACAAAGTGAAAAACGACTCCAGCAATTAAAACAGGCTGCATAGCAAACTGAATTACTGGATTGTAACCCATAAAATGAGACATTTCATTAAAAGTATCTGCGCTAAAAACCGACATGAAATTAATAAAGAAATGCAAGGATAAAAATGAAATCAAAAAAAGTCCCGAAAGCGCCATCGCCACTTTTTTGGCAATAGATGACTTAAATAGTGTAGATTTTGACATAAGGAATTTGAATAAAATTTATAAAAGTTACGCAAAATTAAAGCAATTAGAACTGAACTACAACCTTTTCGTAAAATATTATATCTAATTTTTATATGTTCTAAATAAGTAATTGCATACGTAATTATACGTAGAAAAATGAGCGAGATTTAATTCTCATTCTTAAATGTAAAGCTGACCCTATTTAACAATAAAAAAACGGACTGTTTTTGTCTCAAAAAATTGTATTTTAAATCCGTTGCTTTACATTTGTTCTCTTAAAATTCATAAAATGAAAATCGGAATTGATGCTATTGCTTTTGATGTTGCTAAAATACATTTGTCCATAAAAACTTTGGCGAAAGCCAGAAATATTGAACCTGAAAAATTAGAAAAAGGCTTGGGTTTACTCCAAATGACGTTATCTGATGTGCATCAAGATACTGTTGTTTTTGGCGCAAATGCTTTGACAAAATTAATTGTAGACCATCAAATCAACTTAGCCGAAATTTCCCGAATTTATGTTGGAACCGAAAGCGCTATCGACAGTTCGAAACCCATAAGTTCCTTTCTGATTGCCTTGATGGAACAAAAGTTTGGTAAAAATAAGCTGTCCGAATGCGATGTAGTCGATTTTACTTTTGCCTGCATTAGCGGTGTCGATGCATTGCAAAACTGTATCGATTTTGTAACTCTCAATCCAACCAAAAAAGCCATTGTCGTGACAACCGATTTTGCCAAATACGACCTGAATTCTACTGGCGAATACACTCAAGGGGCTGGAGCATTGGCGATGTTAATCTCTACAAACCCTAAAATCATCGCTTTCGAAAACCATTGGGCAACGAGTACCAAAGGCGTTTATGACTTTTTTAAACCCTACCGAACGATTTCAAAAAAAGAAATTACAGGAAATTCCGAAAATGAAGCTTGGTTTGAAAATCTTGAAAGTGAAATCGAAATTCACAAAGATCAGCCCGTTTTTGATGGGCAATATTCGAATCAATGTTATATGGACAGAACGCGTGAAGCTTACTTTTCATTCAAAAAAATAAAAAATTCAACCGACACCATTTATAGCCACTGGAAAAGTATTGTAATGCATTTGCCGTATGCTTTTCAAGGACGCAGAATGTTGACCGAAATTTACGCCCTTGATTATTCAATGTCTAATTTATTGGGAGAACCAACTGTTTCTGACTACCAAAATAAGTTGAAAGAAATTAGCAAATCAGACGAATATCAAGAATTTGTAACCCAAAAATTGCAACCCGCCGAACTCGCTTCTTCATTAATTGGCAATTTATATACAGGTTCAATTTTTATGGGATTGCTATCGACTTTGGCTCATTTTTATGATTCAAAAACAGAAATCAAAGGCGAAAAATTTGGATTTTTAGCCTACGGAAGTGGTTCCAAATCGAAAGTGTTCGAAGGGACTATTCAACCCGATTGGGAATTGGCACTTTCTAAAGTACAACTTTTTGAAACTTTAAAAGAAAGTGTTGAAATTGATTTTGAAACCTACGAAAAACTACATAAAAAAGAGCAAAAAACAACGGTGCGAAAACCTAAAAACGAATGGGTTTTGGACCGAATCGAAAAAGAAATTCCAACTTTAGTTGGAGCACGTTATTACAAATGGATTGATTAAATTTGAATGCTAAACCCTTCTGAATTATGAAATATCTTTCGATTGATTCTTCGCTTTTTATAAAAAATCGCTCTAAATTCGTGGCTCAAATGAAGCCGAAAAGTGTTGCTGTTTTTAACTCAAATGACATTTATCCTATTTCTGCCGATAGCACTTTGCCGTTTGAGCAACACCGTGATATTTTTTATTTATCGGGAATAGACCAAGAAGAAAGTATTTTGTTACTTTTTCCAGATGCTCCCGATGAATCTCAAAAAGAAATGCTTTTTCTGAAAGAAACCAATGAACATATAGCGGTTTGGGAAGGCGAAAAACTCACCAAAGAACGTGCTTTTGCCATTTCAGGAATCAAAACGGTGTATTGGTTACATGATTTCGAACGTGTTTTAGCCGAAATGATGACACATTCCGAAACCATGTACATCAACACCAACGAGCATTATCGCGCCATTATCGAGACCGAAACTCGCGAAGCTCGTTTTGTGAAAAAATGGAAAGCAGATTATCCAGCACATCAAGTTGCTAAAAGCAATCCGATTTTGCAACGCATTCGTTCCATCAAAGAAACAGCCGAAATTGATTTGATTCAAAAAGCCTGTGATATTACCGAAAAAGGATTTAGAAGAATCCTTCCTTTTGTAAAACCCAACGTGATGGAATATGAAATCGAAGCCGAATTCATTCACGAATTTATAAGAAATCGGTCCAAAGGTTTTGCCTACACACCCATAATTGCTTCGGGAAATAATAGCAATGTCTTGCATTATATCGAAAACAATCAACAGTGCAAATCAGGCGATTTGATTTTGCTCGATGTTGCCGCCGAATATGCCAATTATTCTAGTGATTTAACCCGAACCATTCCCGTTTCTGGGCAGTTTTCTGACAGACAAAAAGCAGTGTACAATGCCGTTTTACGAGTAAAAAACGAAGCTACAAAACTACTTATTCCTGGCACTTTACTCAAAGACTATCACAAAGAAGTGGGCAAAATAATGACTTCGGAATTACTGGGTTTAGGACTTATCAATAAAGCCGATGTGCAAAACGAAACCACCGAAAAACCGGCGTACAAAAAATATTTTATGCACGGGACTTCCCATCATTTGGGACTTAACACACACGATTACGGAATTCTAACCGAACCCATACAAGCCAATATGGTTTTTACTGTAGAACCCGGAATTTATATTCCTGCCGAAGGTTTTGGCATCCGACTCGAAGATAATGTAGTTGTGCAAGAAACAGGCGAACCTGTTAACTTAATGCGAAATATTCCGATAGAAATTGAGGAAATTGAAACGCTTATGAATGCTTGATTTTGA
>CAMAWK010000114.1 GCA_945861915.1 Flavobacterium psychrophilum
AAAATTGCTCCTAAAAACGCTTTTGTCAAGTCACAGACTATGTCAATATCCTCAAAAAATAGTGTAATTCTAAGTATCACAATGGCGATTGTGATTCTTTTTTTTGGATGCGAAAGTAACTTTAAAGAAGTGCAGAAAATCAATTTTTCGGAATTTGTACCCAACGGTGAGGCGGATAATATCAACTTAAAATACACCGATTCAGGAAAAATAAAAGCCATTTTAGTAAGTTCAAAAATGTTTGACTTCACGAGTCTCGATTTTACTTTTACCGAATTTCCAAAAGGAGTTTTCGTTACTTTATATGACCAAAAAGGCAAAAAGACATTTGTAAAATCGGATTATGCGATTTCTTACAAAACGACCAATATTATTGACTTGCAAGGAAATGTGAAAATCAATTCCGAAGAGGGTCAGGTTCTAGAAACAGAACAATTGTATTATGACCAAAAAAACGAATGGTTTTTTACCGAAAAAAACTTTAAATTTACAGACCCAAAGGGAGTTTCTAATGGTCGTGGAATCGATTTTAGTAAAGATTTTAAAGTCATCAATTCTCAAAATATAATGGGCGAAATAGAGTCGTCTGAATAATAACCAAAATATGAATTACCTAAAATATACCCAATACGTCTATCTTGTTGCTGCTCTTTTTTTCGCTTACAAAGCAATAGAAATTTGGAATGACGAAGCCAATCAACATTTTCTGTTTCTGGGCATAGCGGTTCTATCTGTTTTTATGTTTTTCTTCCGACGCAAATTTGCTAAGAAATTCGAAGACAGAAACAAGCAATCTTAATTTATAGAAATGGGCATTATAACAATCTGCATCCTATTATGTGCCTTTTTTTCGGGAATGGAAATTGCTTTCGCTTCCTCCAATAAAATTTATCTAGAAATTGAAAAGAAACAAAATAGTTTTCTTTCCAATATTCTCAACAAACTTACCGAAAAACCAACCCAATTTATTGCTTCAATGCTTATCGGCAAAACGATAACATTAGTAATGTATAGTTTTTTGATGGGAAAAATAGTGTTGAGCTGGTTTGAAACTCAAGGGTTTTATTTCTCCACTTTTATAAATCTACTTCTTCAAACCGTTGTAACCACTTCCCTATTTTTGATTACTGCTGAGTTTTTGCCTAAAGTTTTCTTTCAAATTTATGCCAATTCTTTAATTCGATTTCTAGCGCTTCCTGCCTATTTATTTTATCAATTATTCTATTTTATTGCTATTTTTTTTATCTGGATTTCCGATTTTTTTTCAAGACAATTTTTTAAAACTGATACCGATGAAACAGCCTCTTTTTTCAGTAAAATAGAACTCGGAAATTATATTACCGAACAAATGAATGCGGTGGGCGATCACGCTCAAATAGACTCGGAGATACAAATTTTTCAAAATGCATTAGAGTTTTCGGGAGTGAAAGCCAGAGATGTAATGACTCCTAGAACCGAGATTATTGCTATCGATTTATTTGATAAAGTAGCGAATCTGAAACAAAAATTCATCGAAACGGGCTATTCTAAAATAGTGGTTTATCAAAATTCGTTAGACAATTGCATTGGTTATGTTCATTCCTTCGATTTGTTCAAAAAACCAAAAACAATTAAATCCATTCTGATTCCCATCGAATTTGTTCCAGAAACTATATTTATCAAAGACAGTATGAATCTGCTAACAAAAAAGAGAAAAAGTTTAGCAGTTGTTCTAGATGAATACGGCGGAACATCTGGAGTAATTACCATTGAAGATATTATCGAAGAGCTTTTTGGAGAAATTGAAGACGAACACGATTCGGATGAGGAGTTGACAGAAAAATTACTAGACGAGGGCGAATATTTGTTTTCGGCTCGATTGGATGTAGAATATTTGAATGAAACTTATAAATTATTGATTCCTGAGTCTGATTCGTATGGAACTTTGGGTGGTTTTATTGTAGATTCAACCAAAGAAATTCCTCAAAAAGGTGAAACCATCACCATTGGAAACTATCATTTTAGCATCGAAGAAGCCATAAACAAAAGAATTGAATTGGTTAAAATGACCATAAAAGAATAAATTTTTTTTCTGATTTTAAAAAATAAAAGGCTTGCATTATAATTATTAAGTAGATAATTGTATTTTCGCAAACTGAATTTAAATAAACAACAATAAAAATGGCAGTTTTACAAAAAATTAGACAACGTTCACTCTTATTAATAGTAGTTATAGGTTTCTGTTTATTAGCATTCATCGTGGGCGATATTGTTAATAGTGGCGGATTTAAAAGTTCATCAAAAGATGTTGGAAGCATAAATGGCAAAGACGTTCCTTTTGAAGAATTTAGAGTTAAAGTAAGTAATGTAGAGAAAAGCCAACAAGGAATGACTCCAACTGCTGCTGCAAACACGGTTTGGAATCAAGAAGTTTCGGTTGCTTTGCTAACAGCTGAATTTGAAAAATTAGGATTAAGAGTTGGTTCAAAACACATTATGGAAGTTTTTAAAGCTGATCCAAACATCGGACAAAACGCAACTTTTTTGAATGCCAAAGGCGAATTTGACGAAGCAAAATTTAAAGAATTTTTCAAATCAAATCCAGAACAAGCCGAATCTTTGAAAGCTAGAGAAAAAGATGCTGAGTTAAATGCAAAATACCAAATCTATAATACACTTGTAAAAGGAGGGATTTACACTACCGAAAGCGAAGGAAAGCTAAAGTATGAAATGGAATCAAACAAAGTAAATTTTGGATATGTTGCAGGATTGTATTCTTCTATCAAAGATACTCAAGTTAAAATTGAAGACAGTGAAATCACTGAATTCATGAAAAAAGATGAGAAAAAATACAAAGCGGATGAAACTCGCGAAATTCAATATGTTTTAATTGAAGAAAAAGCATCTGTTGCAGATGAAAACGAAATTAAAAACAACGTAAATAAATTATTGTCTGGAAGCATCGTTTACAACCAAGCTACTGGAAAAAACGATACTTTGTCAGGATTTAAAAACGCAACTAACATAGCTGAGTTTGTAAACTCTAATTCAGATGTTGCTTATGACTCTACTTATGTTGCCAAAAAAGATTTACCAACAGAAGTAGCCGAACAATTATACAACCTAGCACCTGGAGCTATTTTTGGCCCTTATATGGCTGGAAAAAATTACTGTATTTCTAAATCTTTAGGAAGAAAAGTAGGTGTAAATGCTAGAGCAAGTCATATCTTAATTAGTTATGAAGGAACTCAAGTTCCAAACAAAAAAGAAGTAAGAACCAAAGAACAAGCAAAAGCAAAAGCAGAATCTATTTTGGCTCAAGTATTAGCTAATCCTGGCAGTTTTTTCATGTCTGCTTATACCGCTTCTGATGATTCATCCTCTCAACAAGGTGGAGATTTAGGCTTTTTTGGTCCTAATCAAATGGTAAAACCATTTAATGATTTTGTTTTCAATAATCCTGTAGGTAAAATTGGTTTGGTAGAAACTGACTTTGGATTTCACGTAATTCAAATTGCCGAAAAACAAGACGGAATTCGTTTGGCAACTATTGCTCAAAAAATTGAACCTTCGGAAACTACTTCTAACAAAATTTTTGAACAAGCAACTAAATTCGAAATGGATGCTGCCACTAAAGATTTTGAGAAATTAGCCAAAGAAATGAAATTGACTGTACCTGCAGTAATAACTTCAAAATTGATGGATGAGTCTGTTGGAGCATTAGGTAATCAAAGAAACATTGTAAGATGGGCTTTTGACAAAGAAACCAATGTAGGCGATATTGAACGTTTTGAAATTCCTAACCTAGGTCATGTGATTGCAAAAGTTAAAAAAGTAAATGAAGAAGGTTTGATGACTGTAGAGTTAGCAAGACCATCAGTAGAACCAATTCTTAGAAATAAGAAAAAAGCAGAATTATTGAAAGCTAAAATGACTGCTAGTTCATTAGAAGCGATTGCTAAAGCAAATGCAACAACCGTGCAACAAGCTGTGGGAGTAACAATGGATAATCCTAGTATATCAACTGGTCAAGAGCCCAAAGTTGTTGGTACAGCTTTCTCTTCACAACCAAACAAATTATCAGCTCCAATTGAAGGTATTTCAGGGGTGTATGTTGTTAAAAGTGCTAGTGTTGTTAAAGCACCGGCAATCAAAGATTATACTCCTTATATTGCAAAACTAAAAACTCAAAGTGCTGGTGATTCAAATAGAGTAATTCCTGCATTAAAAGTGGATGCAAAAATAGTAGATAACAGAAGTCAGTTTAATTATTAAACTACAAAAAGTTAATTCAAAAAAAAATCCCGAATATTCGGGATTTTTTTGTTTTTATAAAATCATTTTTTCGTACGGAATAACCGTTTTAAAGCCTTTTTGGGTAAAATAATTGGTTGGATTTTCAGCCGAAACGACCAAAACAAAATCGCCTCCCCAAGCACCTAAACTTTTTATGACTCCATTAAAATCTGAAAAATGAGATTCTTTTATGGTGTGCATTTCAAGAATAATACTCATTTCAGCTTCATGCTCCTCTATGGCTAAAGCAAATTTATCGAGATTTTTGGCTCCCAAAACAGCTTGAGTCAATGCATTGTTTTTAGCAATTGATTTCTCTAAAACTGTACTTTTATTGTTGTAATAAGAAAGGATAGATGCTTTACTACTTTGCTTTTTTTCGAGATACACAAAGTATAAATTTCGAGAAAAATGAGGTTCGAAATCTACCTTTTCCACCAATGGTTTTTCGCCTTCTAAAGTATACAAAATTGGAAAGTCGTTTTGGGCACAAGCAATATCGTAGCCACTGCCACCAAAACTATTTTTGAGTAATATAAAAGCATCAATATTGACCCACTGAGCGACATTATTAATTAAAGTAGACGAAGTTCCCAAACCCCAATTTCGAGGAAATGTAAGGGTCGTTGTAATGGAATAACCGCTTTCTGTATTTATAAAATCGGGATTTAATTTGAAAGCTTCTTGCAAAATCACTAATAAAGTATTTCGTATCGATGTTTCTTTTTCTTGTAAATCATTCACGGCTATTTCTGAAAATGAAAAAGTAGTTTCAAACCACAAACTCCCATCAGAATCGAAACTTTTCCAATTTATGTCTTGGGAATTATTTTGTTCTATAACTAGGTTTTGACCAAATTTTGTGGGTAAAGCGAATGCTTTAGCTCCATCCAAAACCAAATATTCTCCCGTGATTAATAGTTTTCCGTTGCTGTAAAATTCTTTTCTCATTGTCATTGCGAGGCACGAAGCAATCTAATTTTAAAATTTGTTATCTATTTCTCAAATTTTCAATAAAATCAACCACCGCTGCATGCGAAACCACTTTATTTTCAAAATGTTTCCGAGTCAGAATGCGTTCTGCATCATTTGCTTCAAATTGATTCAAAATGTTATTCAAATGCATTTTCATGTGTCCGTCTTGAATTCCGGTTGTCGTAAGTGAACGCAAAGCAGCAAAATTCTGAGCCAATCCAGCGACAGCTACAATTTGCATTAGCTCTTTGGCAGTTGGTCTTTCGAGCATTTCTAAACAAAATTTCACCAACGGATGCAACGAAGTTAAACCTCCGACAGTTCCCAATGCCAATGGAATTTCTATCCAAAAACTAAAAATACCGTTCTCGATTTTGGCATGCGACAAACTCGAATACTGTCCGTTTCTAGAAGCATAAGCATGAATTCCTGCTTCAACGGCACGAAAATCATTTCCTGTAGCCAAAACCACAGCGTCTACTCCGTTCATGATGCCTTTATTGTGCGTTACCGCGCGATAGGGTTCTACAGTTGCAATTTGAACTGCTTGAACAAATCGTTCCGCAAAAGCATGTGGATCGGGAATGTGTTTTTCTTCTAAATCGCCAATAGGACAAGAGACTTCGGCACGAACCAAACAATTCGGAACATAATTAGACAAAATGCTCATCACAATTTGAATGTTTCTTTCTTCTTCGGAAAATAAGGTGTAATGTGAGGCTTCGTTTTTTAAAGTTTTGGCAAATTGCTCTAAACAGGAATTAATAAAATTGGCTCCCATCGAATCCATCGTTTCAAAAGTGGCATGCAATTGAAAATAGTTTGGCAACAACTGGGTTTTGTTTTTGAGTTCAATATTCAAAATACCACCGCCACGTTTTTGCATATTTTTGGTGATGCTTTCGGTATCGGCTATTAGTTTGCTTTTAATTTCGGTGAAGAATTTTTCCAATTTTAAAGCATCGCCCGTAAACATAAAATGAACTTGACCAATCTTTTCAGTATCAATAACCGTAGTTTTGAAGCCGCCACGAGTTGACCAAAATTTAGCCGCTTTAGAGGCTGCTGCCACCACCGAACTTTCTTCGATTGCCATCGGAATGGTGTATTGTTTTCCGTTGATGAGAAAATTAGGAGCTACCCCAAGCGGTAAATAAAAATTGGTAATAGTATTTTCAATAAAATCATCATGCAATTGTTGCAATTTTGAATCTGAATTCCAGTAGTTTTTAAGTAGCAAAATAGCTTCTTCGGGTTGAGGAAAATAGGAATTGGCAATCCAATTTATTTTTTCCTCTTTGGATAATTTTGAGAAACCAGAAACAGCTTTGGTCATTCGCATTTGTATTAAATAATTTGACAACAAAGATACGTTTTAGATTTAATAGTTATATTTGAATATCTTTAAATCCCAAACTATGGAAGTGACTCTGAAACGAATTCAATCTATCGATATTCTTCGTGGGATTGTTATGGTTCTTATGGCATTAGATCATGTGAGAGATTATTTTCATATTGTAGCCTGGACAGATGATCCTCTAAATTTAGAAACAACGACTCCTACCCTATTTTTCACTCGTTATATTACTCATTTTTGCGCACCCATTTTTGTATTTCTTTCCGGCACATCTGTTTATTTACAAAGTATTCGCAAAACCAAAACCGAATTGAGTGTGTTTTTAATAAAACGAGGACTATGGCTTATTTTTGCCGAATTAGCGATTGTCAATTTTGCGTGGACATTCAACCCAAATTATCCACTTCAAATTTTTCAGGTGATTTGGGCTATCGGAATTAGTATGTTGATTTTAGGATTGCTCATTAAATTACCTTTCAACTATATTTTTGGCATCGGACTTTTAATCGTTTTGGGACATAACTTGTTAGATTTTCCTGAGGCTGCAACTGGATTCAAAGCTGGTTTTTGGTGGGATTTATTACATCATGGGCATTCGGTTTCTTATCCAATAAATGCCTATCATTCTATTTTTATCTTTTATCCTTTTTTACCTTGGACAGGTTTAATGTTACTCGGATATTGTATTGGCAAGTTCTATACTCCCTCCTTTTCATCCACCCAAAGAGCTTTTATTTTTAATCGATTAGGTATTGCTTTACTCCTGTTTTTTATACTGCTACGTGCAACAAATGTGTACGGAGATCCAACACCATGGCATTTTCAAACTAATTCATTTTATACTTTTTTTTCGTTTTTAAATGTCCAAAAATACCCGCCATCACTTTTATACATGTCCATTACAATTGGTTTTGCATTATTGGAATTGGTGGCTTTAGAAAAAATTGAAAACCGATTTTCAAGAGCAATGGTTGTTTTCGGGAGAACTGCTTTTTTTTATTACATTCTTCATTTATTGTTAATTCATATTTTGGCTTTCATCAATTATTTTATCCATGGGCACTCGATTGAAC
>CAMAWK010000115.1 GCA_945861915.1 Flavobacterium psychrophilum
TCAAATGTTTTTTCTCAAACTCTGTTTTGAAATCAATTTTACCAAATTGAAAATCATTCTCCAAAATTGTTGGTAAGGATTGTGTGTATTGAAAAGTGAATTTTGGGAACCGTTTCTCAATTTCTATTCGCCCTTTTGGAGTTTGCATAAACTCACTAAAAGGATTCCACTGCAGCGAAACCATAGCAGCTGTAATGGTGTAAGCAGTGTGTAATTTGTTATTTAAATTGAAAACATAATCAAATTTGGGTTCAACAACTGTTCTTGAAAGTTGCCAAATACTTTCCGTTTTCGGAATTATTTTGGTGTCTATAAATGCTTTCCAACTTACATAATTATAAAAAGTGCTAATGTTTATGGGTCTTGGATCATATAATTTAAACCCTTTTTTGTCAATTGCAAAGCTGGTACTGGCAATTTCTAAAACATCATCAGTATAGGAAAAACCCATCCAAGTATTCGAAAAATCACCTAATCTAGCCGAAATTCCTGCATGATATTTATAGTCTTTGTCTTTAGTTCCAAAGGCTGAATATCCCTCTACTTTAAACAATTTCGAAAAACGATCGTTTGTTACGCCACCAATTCCCAAACGAAATCCTTCGTAATTATTATAAGCAAAGAATTTCCGCAAATCCAAATCAAAAAAAGGAATAGGTAAAAATCCATTTATTATTTTTCTGCCAAATAGTATTCGACTTTCGAATCTATTTTTGATGGACAAACTATCTAGGAATAAGTATGTTTTTTGTCCACGAATATCAAGGCTGTCGGTTCTGTTTTTTAACCAAAAATCTTCTGTTTTGTTTACAGCATCTTTTTTTATTTCGATAGCAACGGACTTTTTGAAAATTTGCACGGGAATATTGCATTTTACCTCAAAATAATTGGTTTTTGATAACAAATAAGTATGGTCAGATTCGGTCTTTTTTTCTAAGTCAATCGAATTTTCTTCCTCGGAATTAAATGTTATTAATTCTCCAAGAATTTTAATCGGCTCTTTGTTTTTTCCTTTTTTGATTTTAAATGTTTTTTGAAAAGGAAACCAAAGATTTTCTTGGGGATTAAACATAAATTCGTCGGTGCCACTAATATCAAGTACGCTTTTAATTCGCAACATAACTTTGGCAATGGCAAAATTCAACTCGTCTATGTAGAGGACACCTTCAAGTCCTGAAGATTTTCTTTTCTTTTTATTCTTGAAATAAATTAAGATAGTTTTTCTTCCATCAACAGATAATGTATCGAGTAATTTATAGTTGTAATCTTGAAAAGCATCATTTGCGATAGGGCTTTTATATTTTGTTTCAAACAGTTCATAAACAGAGTCGTAAATAGAAAATGATTGTAAATTAAGACCAATTATTTCATAAACAGGTTGTTTAAAACCTGCCATTCTAGTAGCTAAAATAATTTCTTTGAAATTGGTACCGCTAAATTGAAATTTTGACACTTTTTCGGTTTGAAAAAGATGGTGTTTTTGAACTAGCTTTTTGAATTTAAAGTTGGTTGAATCAATAGATTTGAAAATTTTCACATCTTTTTTTTCAATAAAAAGACTGTCAATTCTACCTTCAATTGAATCTGGATTTGCAGTAACAACCAATTTGTTGTACGATTTGAATTCAAAACTGTTGAGTTTTTTTAAAGGATTATTTCTGTCTTTGTTTTCAATTACTTTTTTAATTATTGATAACGCAGGATTCTCATTAGAAACCAAAACCTCATTTAAAATTGTTTTTTTTTCTGAAAGTAAAACGGTGTAAAAAGACTTTCCATCTTCAATGGTTATCTTTAATTTGGTATACCCTAGATAAGAAACCTGAAAATCGGTTAATTTTTGTAGGGACGAAAAACTAAATTTTCCGTCTACATCAGCAATAGTTTGGTTTTCTGTTGTAGCGATTGTTGCAAAGGGCAACGGTTTTTTAGTAGTTGCGTCTTTTATAATTCCGCTTACTTGAAATTGCGCTTGAAGTGAAAGTGTGAAAAAGAAAAGGACAAAACAAATTCGCTTCATAAAAAAGAGTCAATTTATGGGTACAAAAATAAGCATAAAAAATCCGCTTAAAGCGGATTTGATATTGTTTTCACGAAAGTTAAACTTTCATTATTTCAGCTTCTTTATTGACTAAAAGTTCGTCAATTTTTTTGATAAAACTATTCGTTAAGGTTTGAACTTCTTCTTCGGCACTTTTACAAACATCTTCAGAGGTTCCTTCTTTTTCTAGTTTTTTAATATCAGTATTGGCATCTTTTCGAGAATTTCTGATGCCAATTTTAGCATCTTCTGCTTCTGCTTTTGCTTGTTTTGCTAGTTCACGTCTTCTTTCTTCCGTAAGAGGCGGCACACTAATTATAATCACATCACCATTATTCATTGGGTTAAAACCAATATTGGCAATCATAATGGCTTTCTCAATCCCTTGAAGCATGTTTTTTTCAAAAGGTTGTAATGTGATGGTTCTTGCATCGGGAACACTAATTTTTGCAACTTGTGACAGCGGTGTTGATGAACCATAATAATCTACAAAAACACTACCTAACATCGCTGGAGAAGCTTTTCCTGCACGAATGTTTAAGAATGATTTTTCTAAATGTGCAATAGAACCTGCCATAGATTCTTCGGCATTTTCTAATATAAATTCAATTTCTTCGTTCATTTTTTTAGGTTTTTAGGTTTTAGATGTTTGGAGAAACCCAACACCCTGAACCATTGACTATATATTTACTAAAGTTCCAATATTTTCTCCTTCACAAATTTTCAATAAATTTCCTTGTTTGTTCATATCGAAAATTACGATTGGCAATTTGTTTTCTTGACTTAATGTAAAAGCGGTGGTGTCCATAACATTCAACCCTTTTTTTAGCACATCTTCAAAAGAAATGTAGTTGAATTTTGTTGCTGAGGCATCTTTTTCAGGATCTGCAGTATACACTCCGTCTACCCTTGTTCCTTTTAGGATAACATCAGCATGAATTTCAACACCACGTAATACAGCTGCTGTATCAGTTGTAAAATAAGGATTTCCAGTTCCAGCACCAAAAATTACGATTCTTCCTTTTTCAAGATGGCGAACAGCTCTTCGTTTAATATAAGGTTCGGCAATGGCTTCAATTTTCAAAGCGGTTTGTAATCTTGTGAGCATTCCTTTGTCTTCCAAAGCTCCTTGCAAAGCCATTCCGTTGATAACAGTGGCTAACATTCCCATATAATCGCCTTGAACGCGATCCATACCGTTACTAGCTCCAGCAACTCCTCTAAAAATATTTCCTCCTCCAATTACTATGGCAATTTCAATTCCTTTGTCGTGAATTTGTTTTATTTCATCAGCGTATTCCGCTAATCTTGCTGGGTCAATTCCGTATTGTCTTTCGCCCATTAAAGCTTCACCGCTTAATTTTAGAAGAATTCTTTTGTATTTCATTTAAAATGTATTTAAAATTTAGAGTAAAGCTTTTGCAAGTTCACGTAATCACTCTTGAGTGGCAAATATAATCATATCTTTTTTTATTAGGAAGAGTCGAACTCGATTTGCCTATTTTTTTGAGGTAAATTTTCGAATCATCATACTCATTATGATGACCAAGTAAAATTGTCCAGCCAATGCTAATAATGAAGTAATCATTTTTGCATTTTGATTAATAGGGAGCATATTGCTAAAACCGATGCTTGTGGCAGTATTGGTGCAGTAATAGACAAGATCGACATAAATGCTTGTGTGATGTTCCAAATCTATATTGGTTAATACATTTTTGCCATCCATTAATAATAAAATTAGGAATATCCGAACAGCAATTTCTATCAATAATAAATAACCAACAATGGTTCCTGATATTAATGCCATGTCAATTCGGTGGGGCGAAAGTAAAAAAGAAAAAGTAAAATAGATGGTGATTATTAAAAAGATAGAAAACGAGATTTCACGTAAATAGGCTAATGGAATATAACTGTTCAAGTAGAATAATCCGGTACTACAACAAAATGAAAAGACTAAGAAAAGAATAAAAAGAGGGGTGATTTTTATTTTTCGATGAAAAAAACTATTAGTAGCAGCTATATAAACAAATATAACATTGGCAATTCTAAAGTATTCTTCATAAAAAGTTAGATCAAAAAAAAAGGCACTCCCAAAAAGATGAAACAGAAGGGCAAGTAGTAAAATTTCGTAACAATATTTATAAATAAATATCGAAAACAGTCTTTTCCTTGTTTTTAATCTCATTTGAAGTTACTATTAGATTGCTGTAAATATAAGCAATTTGCGAAGTTGAAATTTAAAAAGTTAGTCTAAACTTTTCTCAAAATCATTTACATTAACAGCATGGATAACGTTATAATCTCCAATTTTTGTTCTTCGCAAAGCTATGAGATGAGCACCAGAATGGAGTGCTTTGCCAAAATCAAAAGCGAGTGAACGAATATAGGTTCCTTTACTACATACTACTCTAAAGTCTATTTCTGGTAATGCTATTCGGGTAATTTCAAACTCGTGAATGGTGGTTTTTCGAGTTGCAATTTCAACTGTTTCTCCAGCTCGAGCATGTTCATACAAACGAACACCTTCTTTTTTAATAGCAGAAAAAATCGGTGGTTTTTGGTCAATTTCGCCTAAAAATTGAGTTATAGTTTCATGAATTATTGCTTCATCAATGTGAGATGTTGGATAGGTTTGGTCAATTTCAGTTTCTAAATCATACGAAGGCGTAGTCGCACCAAGATAGAAAGTGCCAGTATATTCTTTGGCTTGACCTTGGAGTTCTGCAATTCTTTTGGTAAATTTTCCTGTGCAAATGAGCAGTAATCCTGTTGCTAAAGGGTCTAAAGTTCCCGCATGACCAATTTTGAATTTCTTGGGAAGTCCTACTTTGTTAATTAGCAGGTATTTTAACTTATTCACAGCCTGAAAGGAAGTCCAATTTAGGGGTTTGTCAATCAGTAAAACTTGACCGTTTAAAAAATCTTCTACTGACATTAAATAATAGTCAATGGATGAATAAAAAAGTGAATCGCAAGTAAAATTACTCCAACTACAATTCGATAATAACCAAAAATTTTGAAGCCATTTTTAGTCAAAAACCCGATAAAAGTTTTGATTGCCAATAATGCAACAATAAAGGCAACTGCATTTCCGATAATCAAAAAACTGATTTGATCAGAATTTAACACAAAACCGTCCTGATAATAATCATAACATTTTTTGACTGTAGCTCCTAACATAGTTGGCACAGCTAGGAAAAAAGAAAATTCAGCTGCGGTAGTTCGAGATAGTTTTTGTGACATTCCGCCAACTATGCTGGCACCGCTTCTAGAAACTCCGGGAATCATCGCTAAACATTGAAACAATCCTATTTTAAAAGCTTGCAAATAACTAATTTTTTGAGTCGGTTGGTTTTCTTCTGAAATGGCAAACCAATCGTCAACTTTGAGTAAAATAATACCGCCAATAAGTAACGAAACAGCTACTGTAACAGGATTTTCTAATAATCCATCGATAAAATCACTTAGTAATAATCCGAGAACCGCTGCGGGAATAAAAGCTACAAGTAATTTAAAATAAAAATCAAAGCTTTGAAAAAAACGTTTAAAATACAAAACCACCACCGAAAGTATCGCTCCAAGTTGGATGACTATGGTAAAAAGTTTGGTAAATTCATTATGTTCAATTCCGAAGAATGACGAAGCAATAATCATGTGACCTGTAGACGAAACAGGTAAAAATTCAGTTATTCCTTCAATTATTGCAAGAATAATGGCTTGAATGGTATTCATTAGGATTTTTTAGGATTTTTAAGAATCGAGTAAATAGTGATTCCAAAACCTATCAGAACGACAGTTGGTGCTAAACGAATGCGTCTAAAATTGAAAATGGCATCGCTAAATATTTTTGGATCTTTACTTTCGCCACCTGACATTAAAATAAATCCTATTGCGATAACAACAATTCCAATTAATAGGATTTTATAATTTATTTTTTCAAAAAGAAATTCTTGTTTTGATTCTTCGTTTTTCATTGTGTAATTACTATAAATTCTAAAATCAATATAGTTCGTCTGTTCTTAAATTTAAGAAACGTTGAGTGGCAAAATAAGTACTTAACCAAGTGATAAATATTCCTAGTAAAAACACAACTAATAAAACAAGTCCAATTAACACTTTGTTTTCTAGGATTCCTAAATTTGGGAAACTAGTTTCTACATATACCAACACTCCAATTAGAGCCAAAATAGCTAAACCTGCCCCCATCATTCCTAATTTGACACTTCTCAATACAAAAGGTTTTCTGATAAACGATTTGGTAGCTCCCACCATTTGCATGGTTTTGATAATAAAACGATTAGAATGGATTGACAATCTCAACGAGCTATTAATAAGTAAAACAGCAATTACAGTCAAAAAACCGCTGATGATTAAAATCCACATGCTCACTTTTTTGATATTGTCGTTAACTAAATTGACTAATTGTTTGTCATAAACGATATCCGAAACCATGGTGTTTTTTCGAAATTCGTTTTCTATACCAACAATTTTTTCTTTAATAACGAAATCGGCTTTAAGATGGATATCATAGGAGTTTTGAAGTGGATTTTCGCCTAAAAAGGTCATAAATTCTTCTCCAATAATATCCGAATGTTGTTTTGCTGCAGCTTCTTTCGGCACATATTCGTACGATTTAGTAAAAGCGGCTTTTTTTAAATCATTGCCAAAAGCTTTGATAATGCTGTCGTTGGCTTCCTTTTTGAAAAAAACGGTCATAGCAATATTTTCTCTAAAATCGTCGGCTAATTTTTTAGAATTGATAATAAAAAAACCTAAAAATCCGAGAAGGAATAATACTAAAAAAACACTCAGAACTACTGAAAAATAGGAGGAAATTAATCTGCGTTTTTGAAATTTATCAAAAGAAGAACTCATAGTTTATTGAAATTATGGGGTAAAAATAATAAAGAATTTCTTTAATTGAAGTTAATAACGTTCAAAGTTTCAACTTTCGTACAATAAATGTAAATTTGCCACTCATTTTTAGTTTGTTGTTTATAGTTTTTGGTTTATATAATCTTGACATCAAAAACTTCTAACTTCTGACTTCTAACTTCCAACATTGAAATGAAATACAATCCAATCGAAATCGAAGCCAAATGGCAACAATATTGGTCAGAAAATCAAACTTTTGCAGCTGACAATCAATCTACTAAGCCTAAATATTATGTTTTAGATATGTTTCCGTATCCTTCTGGAGCAGGATTACATGTAGGACATCCGTTGGGTTACATTGCTTCGGATGTGGTGGCAAGATACAAACGCCACAAAGGATTCAATGTTTTGCATCCCATGGGTTACGACAGTTTTGGTTTGCCAGCAGAGCAATATGCGATACAAACTGGGCAACGTCCAGAAGACACCACTTCGGTTAATATTGATGGTGGATTTGACAAGGAAGGGAATAAGATTGCAGGATATAGAAAACAGTTAGACACCATTGGATTTTCATTTGATTGGAGTCGCGAAGTGCGCACTTCAAATCCTGATTATTACAAACACACCCAGTGGATTTTCATCCAATTATTCAATTCTTGGTATAACAAAGATACCGACAAAGCCGAGGATATTTCGACTTTGATTTCGATTTTTGAAACAGAAGGGAATGCGAAT
>CAMAWK010000116.1 GCA_945861915.1 Flavobacterium psychrophilum
AATTCTGTGACTTGATTTTTCATATAGGCTCGGTATTTATTCATATCTCGAGTTTTGTTGATGCTATCCATTTTAACAGGATTATTGGCAGGTTTCAACGGATGAAATTGATCTACGGTAAAATCGGGATGGTGCCAATCGATTAATGAATAATAAAATCCGACTTTGATTCCTTCGGCACGCATCGCATCGGCCACTTCTTTCAAAGCATCGCGTTTAAAGGGTGTTTTGGTGATTTTATAATCGGTAAACTTGCTGTCCCAATTACAAAAACCTTCGTGGTGTTTGGCAGTGATGACAAAATATTTCATCCCCGCTTCTTTTGCCATTTTAGCCCATTCTTTGGGTTGAAAAAGGTCAGGATTGTACAAATCAAAATATTTTTGATACTGTTCGTTAGTAATCTTCTCGTTGCTTCGAACCCATTCGTGACGAGCTGGCATCGCATACAATCCCCAATGGCAAAACATTCCGAAACGCGCTTCGGTCCACCATTTCATTCTTTCTAATTTTTGTTCGGGAGTTTCTTTGGGTAATTGTGCATGTACGTTTCCTATTAAAAGAAAAACAGTTAGCATAGTTAAAAATGTTTTTTTCATAAGTTAGTTTATTAATTTATATGTTAGAATTATAATTATTCAATCACATATATTGTTGCACTCCTCGCTCCGTGAGCACCAATAACTAGTGACTGTTCGATATCGGCTGTTTTTGATGGCCCGGCTATAAAAGCCCCGAATCCTTCTTTGGCAATATCCAATTTTTGATAGGCGTGGTGCATCGTGGGAACAATGTCTTTTAAATGAATAACTAAAACTAAATGTTGGCAAATAAAAGGCAACAATCGGTTTTGCATTTGACTTTCGTACATCCAAATCGCACCATTTTCTGCCACCCCCAATGTTCCAGCTAGATAAGCGATTTCTAATTTTTCTAATTCTACTGGAGGCAATGAATAAGCCGATTCGTCCACCGTTCCAATTTCGGGAATCGAATTAATAATCAATTTTCCGGTGGCTCTATCTTCGATTAATTTGTTTTTTAAAATCGAAATATCACTAATCAATTCTGCTTTTCCACCGATACCTTCGAGTACGGTTTTGAATTGTGTAAATGTATTTTCGTAACTGATTACGGTTGCCAAATCAATCGTTGGCAAGGCAACCAAATCGGGTTGATTGGCAGTAATTGCACTTAATATTTTTTCTCTTGAACTCATTTGTATTTATTAATTTTTGGAATTTTTACCGTTTTTAACATACCAATCCCTAAAAGATTCCTTTGGTGGCGTGGGCATTTCTCGTTGGTTGTACCAAACATTGAGTTTGTTATTGGTTACAAACGGAAAAACGCGCATCACCCATCGACCCATTTTTCCTGTAAAACGATACAAAGACGTATACGAAAACAAAACCGCCATTCCTTTCATTCCGATTTTTTTACCTGAATCGACATAGCCATTTTTTACAATTTCTTGTCGCCATTTCCATAGTTGCTCGTGAATGTTGATTTTTACTGGGCAAACATTGGTGCAACTGCCACAAAGTGTGGAGGCAAAAGGCAAATCAGAATTGGCTTTCATATCTAAATTCGGATTCAAAATAGATCCAATTGGGCCTGCAACCGCCGTGTGATAACTGTGACCGCCACTTCGGCGATAAACCGGGCAAGTATTGAAACAAGCCGCACATCGAATGCATTTGAGTGAATTTCTAAAATCTTCTCGCCCTAATTGTTTGCTTCGCCCGTTGTCAACAATCACAATGTGCATTTCTTGTCCTTTTCGTGGTTTTTGAAAATGACTCGAAAAAGTAGTAATCGGCTGCCCTGTTGCACTTCGAGCTAATAATCTCAAAAATACAGCAAGGTGTTCGGCTTTCGGAATTATTTTTTCGAATCCCATACAAGCAATGTGTAAGGGTGCGGTATGCGCTCCCATATCAGCATTTCCCTCGTTGGTGCAAACCACAAATCCACCTGTTTCGGCAACCGCAAAATTGACTCCTGTAATCGATAAATCTGATTCTACAAATTTATCACGCAAGTGAATTCTAGCCGCTTCGGTTAAATATTGTGGGTCGTTATTTCCTTTTTCGGTATTCAAAAATTCGTGAAAAGTGTTGCTTACATCTTCTTTTTTTAAATGAATCGCAGGCAAAACAATATGACTTGGTGGCTCTTTTCGGAATTGAACAATGCGTTCGCCCAAATCGGTATCGACTACTTCTACTCCCTTTTTTTCTAAATATTCATTCAAATGACATTCTTCGGTGAGCATACTTTTGCTCTTCACAATTTTATTAATATTGTGCTTTTTGATGATGGAATGAATAATTTGATTGTGCTCTTCGGCATCTGCTGCCCAATGAATTTGGATTCCGTTGGCAGTTGCTTTCTCCTCAAATTCTTTTAAATAATGAGACAAATTGGATAGCGTATGATTTTTTATTTGCGATCCCCATTCCCGCAAGTCTTCCCATTCGGGTAAACCGTGCGCTGCTTTGTCTCGTTTTTCACGAACAAACCATACAGTTTCGTCGTGCCAATTGGTTCTTGGCTCGTCGGCAATAAATTGTTCGGCTAGATCAGCGTGTTTGACTGTCATAATTATCTTTTTTTTGCCACAGATGTCACGGATTTTTAAATTTTAAATCTGTGCTAATCCGTTTAATCCGTGTCATCCGTGGCCCATTCTTTTTTCTAATTAGTCCGCGAAGCGGATAACTATGCTATTTTTTACAAAACACTATTCAAAATTTCAGCAATATGAATCGTCTTGATTTTATTTCCTTGACGGTTGATAATTCCTTCCATATGCATCAAACAACTCGTGTCGCCACCCGTTATATAATCCACATTATTGGTTTGGTGTTCTTCGATTCGGTCTTTTCCCATTTTAACACTGATCGCTTCTTCAAATACACAAAAAGTACCCCCAAATCCGCAACATTCGTCATTTCGTTTGGGTTTTACTAATTGAATGCCTTTGACCATTTTTAATAATTGCTCTGGTTTTGAAAACGCAGGCAAAGTCCTTTCAGACATCGATGAAAGTCCCAACATTCGCTGACCGTGGCAACTATTATGCAAGCCAACTGTAAACGGAAAACGAGCTTCTAGGTTGGTTACTTTTAAAATATCTACTAAAAACTCGGTCAATTCATAAACCGTATTTCTTATTTTTTCGGCTTCTAATGGATTTTTATCGTCGTGTAAATGTTCTTTTATGTGCAAAACACAACTGCCAGATGGCGCCACAATATAATCGAAACCTGTAAAGTTTTTTACAAAATTAGCATCACAGCCTTTGCTCAAACTGGCAAAACCGCTGTTCGCCATCGGTTGACCACAACAGGTTTGTTCTAACGGAAAAGAAACATCGCAGCCCAGTTTTTCTAATAATTGCAAACTAGCAATACCCACATTTGGGTAAAACTGATCGATGTAACAAGGTATGAATAGGGCTACTTTCATTGTCTATTTTCTAGTTGTTTAATTTTATGAAACCGCCGTCAATAGGATAATCGCAACCCGTAATAAATCCAGATTCATCGCTACATAAAAACAAAGCTAAAGCGGCTACTTCGTCTGGTTTTCCCATACGTCCAATCGGTTGAGATTTGGATAATTTATCAAACATTTCGGCTTGGTTGTCTGGATAATTTTTGGCAATAAATCCATCTACAAAAGGTGTATGCACTCGCGCAGGAGAAATAGAATTGCAACGAATATTTTCGCTCATATAATCTCTTGCAACCGATAAAGTCATTGCCATCACAGCACCTTTGGCAGTAGAATACGCAAAACGATCAGGGATTCCAACCCAAGCTGCAATCGAAGCCATATTCACAATCACACCGCCATTTGACAATCGCAATTGCGGAATGGCAGCGTACAAACAGTTGTAAACGCCTTTGACATTGACGTTCATAATTCGGTCAAAATCAGATTCGGGAGTGGTGTCAACTTTGCCAACGTGAGCGATTCCGGCGTTATTGACTAAAATATCAATTGCACCGATTTTTTCAAAAACGGACAAAACCGTTTCGTGACTGGCTACGTTACAAGCGTGAGCTACTACTTTTCCGCCGATGGCATTAATTTCTGTAACTGCTTCTTGTGCACTTTCTTCGGTTAATTCGATGATGTGCACTTCGGCTCCTTGTTTGGCAAACAATACGGATATGGCTTTGCCGATACCGCTTCCGCCACCTGTGATTACTGCTTTTTTATTTTGTAATGAGAACATATTTTGAGTTATGAGTTTATATTATTTGAAGCTTCGCTTCGGTTTTTTTGCCACTCCCGATAGCTATCGGGATCACGGATTGAAAGGATTAACACAGATTTTGATGAAAATAAAATTATCATTATTAAAAGATTATAAAATATAAGGTTAATAAAGCATAGATTTCGACTTAATAAATAAAAACATCCTCAAATTAGATCTTAAACTTCGATATTGCTTCATAACGGTTAACAGATATTTATTTTTCTATCACTAATGAAGGGAACATTTCTTTTAATTTAATTAAGTCTCTTTCTGACTCGTTATTAGCTTCAAACGATTCGTCTTCTTTAAAATTTAATTCTCCAATATATTTTATCTTTCCTTTTTCAATTTCAAAAGGAAAATTAATTCTTTCTGATGCATAGCCATATTGATTTACTTTATGATGTTCAATCATTTTTGCATAAAAAACGAATTTACCTTTAGGTTTTTTAATTTTGAAAAAATGGACGGCTTTAAAGCCGTCGAAAAAATCAGGTTTGTAGTGAAGATGAACCAATTGTGGTGGGATAATTTTTATACTGTATGTTTTGATTTTACCTATTTCGTCAATTTTAGAATAATATAAATGAACACCATGCGAATAAGTTCTCTTATCCATTGAAATTGAGCCGACAACTATTCCTTCATCATCATTCATTTCTAAATTATCAAGCATTTTTTTTGAAGGGAGCGTAACGCAAGAATTAAAACTTAATGTTATTAAAAATAAATAAATGTATGTTTTCATTTTTGTGTTTTTTTTGTTTAAATATTACTCAACTATTAAATTTTAGAATTTGCGGTCAACTTTTTACAACGAAACCCCTCTTTTCCAAGGAATAAAATCGTCTTGATTTAATTGTACCGCTTTTGGAATTATTTCACCACTGGCGGCTTTGATGCAATAGTCCAAAATAGCTTCGCCCATTTCTTCGATGGTTTTTTCGCCACTAATGACCGAACCACAATCAATATCAATTATATCTTTCATTTTATTGGCTAAAACCGAGTTGGTGGCTACTTTTATCACTGGACAAACTGGGTTTCCTGTGGGTGTTCCCAAGCCTGTTGTAAATAAAATTAGTGTAGCTCCAGAAGCAGCTTGACCCGTCGTGGCTTCGACATCGTTTCCGGGTGTGCAAACTAAATTTAATCCAGGCACTGTGGCTGGTTCGGTGTAATCGAGGACATCAACTACTGGGGCAGTTCCCGCTTTTTTGGCAGCACCTGCACTTTTTATCGCATCAGTAATTAATCCGTCTTTGATATTGCCCGGTGATGGATTCATATGAAAACCAGAACCCACTTTGTGAGCCAAATCATCATACGAACGCATTAAATGTATGAATTTTTCGGCTGATTCTTTTGTAATGCAACGGTCTATTAAGTTTTGCTCGACACCACACAATTCAGGAAATTCTGCTAATAATATTTTTCCACCCAAAGCGACTACTAAATCGGCGGTATATCCCACCGCTGGATTTGCAGAAACACCGCTAAAACCGTCGCTGGCACCGCATTTTACGCCAATACACAATTCGCTTAATGGCGCTGGAGTTCGTTCGATTGTATTGATTTCGATTAAACCTTCGAAGGTTTTTTTGATGGCATCGGCAATTAATTGTTCTTCGCTTTGTGCATTTTGCTGTTCGAAAATGAGCAAGGGTTTATCAAAAGCGGGGTTCTGTTTGACCACATCATTTTTAAAATCCTGTACTTGCAAATGCTGACAACCCAAACTCAAGACCGTGATTCCAGCTACATTTGGATGATTAGCATATGACGCCAAAAGTGAACTCAATGTCGCCGAATCTTGACGCGTTCCTCCGCAACCGCCTTGATGATTAAGGAATTTAATTCCGTCCACATTTTTAAACAAACGATTAGCTGTAGCAGTTGGCATTAAATCGAGTTTGCTGTTTTTAATATCTTGCCCATTTTTGTAGGCTTCCACAACTTGATGCGTAAATTGGGTGTATTTGTCACTTACAGAATAGCCCAATTCGTTGTGCAAAGCTTCTTTGATGACATCCAAATTACGGTTTTCACAAAAAACGGTTGGAACAAATAACCAATAATTGGCAGTTCCTACGCGACTATCTTTTCGTTTATAGCCATTAAAAGTAGCGTTTTTATATTTTGAAACATCGGGCGTTTGATAGGCATAATCCACTTTTCGATAGCTGTAGGGTTCAGCAGCGTGTTTTAGATTATCGGTCGTCATTAAACTTCCTTTTTTTACATCATATTCTACTTTTCCTACCAAAACTCCATACATAAAAATTTCGTCTCCTGATTTAAAATCAGACATATAAAATTTATGTTTTGCTTTGATAGTATCTTGCATTAATAAAGATTCATTCTCAAAAACAACCGTTTCCCCTTTTTCTAAATCGGTTAAAGCGACCAAAACATTGTCTTTTGGATCTAATCTAATTACTGTATTTTTTACTTCGTTTTGTGACATTATTTTTAAAATATATTAAGCTTTATCGGTTTTATGAACATTAAAGGCAAACAATAAAATGACTAGAAAACAAACTAGCGGAACGCTGTAACCGTATTGAATATTAGCTGTAGCGTCAGAAATGACACCCAAAACAGGAGGTAAAAAGGCACCTCCCACAATAGACATTACAATTAAGGAAGAACCAATTTTGGTGTTTTGACCCAAACCGTCAATTCCCATAGAAAAAATGGTTGGAAACATAATACTCATAAAGAAAGCGATGGCGATTAGAGAATATACTACCAACATTCCTGAGCCAGTTATTGCGATAATTGTCAAAGTAATATTGATAATGGTGTAAATGATTAGTAATTTTCTAGGGTTAACGTATTGCATTAAAAACGTACCGAAGAATCGACCTAACATAAATGCCAACCCAAAAAATCCTAGGAATTTAGCGGCTGAATCTTCATCAATTCCAGCTGAAGTAGTTGCCATTTTTATAAAAAAACTACCCACACAAACCTGCGCTCCCACATAAAAAAACTGGGCTAAAATTCCCCATCGCAAACGAATCGATTTCAATGCACCTCCAAAACTTGCTCCGTCAGAACCTTCAGTAGATTCCTCTTTTACATCTGGCATTTTGGTAAAAAAGAAAATAACCGCTACTGCCAAAATGATTAAACCCAAAACTAAATACGGCATTTTTACACTTGC
>CAMAWK010000117.1 GCA_945861915.1 Flavobacterium psychrophilum
TTTTCAGATTCATTTAGCTTATGTTCCATTCTTCGGAGTCTTTTTTCAGAAGCCAAACCAATTTCATAGGACATGGGTGTTAGTCTAAAATCAGCATTATCCTGACGCAATAAGGTTCTAAATTCTGCACGAGAAGTAAACATTCGATAGGGTTCTTCTGTGCCTTTTGTAATCAAATCATCTATCAAAACTCCGATATAGGCTTCGTCTCTTTTTAAAATAAAAGGGGCTTTTTCTTGTACTTTTAGAGCCGCATTAATTCCTGCCATCAATCCTTGAGAAGCCGCTTCTTCGTAACCTGTTGTTCCGTTTATCTGACCAGCAAAAAACAAGCCTTCCACCAATTTGGTTTCTAAAGTATGTTTCAATTGAGTTGGAGGAAAATAATCATATTCGATAGCATATCCTGGACGGAAAAATTTCACTTTTTCAAACCCAACCACCGAACGCAAAGCCTTAAACTGAATATCTTCAGGCAACGATGTAGAAAAACCATTCACATACACTTCGCAGGTATTCCAACCTTCGGGTTCTACAAACAATTGATGTCTCTCTTTGTCTGCAAAACGATTAATTTTATCTTCAATTGATGGACAATAACGTGGTCCAAGAGATTTAATTCTGCCATTAAACATTGGCGAACGATCAAATCCTTCTCTCAAAATACTGTGCACATCTAATGAAGTGTAAGTCATATAACAAGATTTTTGATGTGCCAAAGGTTTTGTAACATCAGAATACGAAAACTTATCTGGTTTGGCATCGCCTTTTTCTTCATTCATTTTAGAATAATCCAAAGAACGTCCATCCACTCGAGGAGGCGTTCCCGTTTTCATTCTACCTGCTTGAAAACCTGCCTTGATTAAATCTTCTGTAATTCCGTAAGCAGCACTCTCGCCTGCTCTCCCTCCACCAAATTGTTTTTCGCCAATATGAATCAATCCATTTAAGAAAGTTCCGTTTGTTAACACCACAGATTTGGCTTTAATCTCGACTCCCAAAGAAGTTTTAACGCCTTTGATTTTGCCGTTTTCAATCATCAATCCACCTACCATTTCTTGATAAAAATCGAGATTCGGTGTTCCTTCCAGCATCAACCGCCATTCTTCAGCAAAACGCATTCTATCACTTTGTACTCGTGGCGACCACATCGCAGGACCTTTAGATTTATTCAACATTTTAAATTGAATAGCTGTATTGTCCGAAACTATTCCAGAATAACCACCAAGCGCATCAATTTCGCGAACAATTTGTCCTTTGGCAATTCCTCCCATTGCAGGATTGCAAGACATTTGTGCAATGTTTTGCAAGCTCATAGTAACCAACAAAGTCTTGGCTCCTAAGTTGGCAGCGGCAGCGGCGGCTTCAGAACCAGCGTGTCCAGCACCAACAACTATTACATCATATTCTTCTAAAAACATTAAGGTTTAAAGTTTAAGGTTTAAGGTTTAAAAGTGTTCATTATAAACCTAAATCAATTCAAGTTTGTTTGTTCCACGTGAAACAATTAAAAAAAATGATTTTTAATCTTTCAATATCTGAAATCAAAATCGTTAATCTGCAATCTACAATCGGTTTTGTTCCACGTGAAACATGGCGATTTTTTCATCTTCTTTTGACCTCATAACGCGTTCGTCTGATTCAGATTTATCTTTGTATCCGCAGTAATGCAAAACTCCATGAGCCAAAACGCGTTTCAACTCTTCGTCAAAGGAAACTTGAAAATCCAAGGCGTTGTCTATAACTCTTTCAATCGAAACAAAAATATCGCCGTGTAATTCATTTCCCATACTGTAATCAAAACTAATAATATCCGTCAACGTATCGTGACCTAGATGTTCTAGGTTAATTTTATGCAAATAATCATCATCACAAAAGATATAATTGATATCGCCTTCTTTTTTATTTTCGGAGATAATTACAGCCGAAATCCATTTGGCAAATACCTCTTCATTATCTAGCTGAAATTCTGTTTCGTAATTAAATTGAATCATTTTGTGTTGAAATACTCTTGAACTTTTTGATTAAAATTGGTTCGCAAAGGTAGGGATTGTCTATTTAATATTTCGATGCTATTCAAATATTCCAATAAGGCTGGCGGCAGCGCATTAGAACGATTGTTAAACTCTTTTTTATTCGTTTCTGATTGTCTTTTATTCTCTTGTCCTTGTTGTTGTAAAGCGGTGTTTAATTTGAGTAATTCTTGCTTTACATTTAATATTCTTTGAAGCGTTTCGTTTTTAAATCCTTTGTTTAATAGTTGCTTTTCGATTTGTTTCATTTGTTCCAAAGCACTATTCCCATTTCCTCCTAAACCTTTTTTATTCAATTCATTTTGCAATGCTTCTCTCAATTGTTTTTGCTCTTTGTAAATTTCCATAATTGCCTTTGCATTGCCTTCTCCATCCTCGCCGTTTTCACCTACGGAACTTCCAGATTTTTGACCGTTTTTACCCTCATTCCCTTTCTCGCCTTCTTTACCTGGTTGTTTCCCTTCTCCTGGTTTTTCGCCAGGCTTTTGTCCCGGTTTTTCGCCTTTCTTCATTCCATCCTTCATTTTTTCGCCTAATCCTTCTTGCTTTTTAATAATGTCTGGTAATTGCATTCCGTCTTCTCCTTTGCCAGGTTTTGGTTTTCCAGAACCCATACTAGACATAGACATATTCATGTTGTTTAAAATATCAGACAACAAATCAGACAACTTATTAGCAGCGGCAACCGTATATTGTTGGTGCGAAACTCCTTTTGCGATTTGACCATCAGCAATAGTCTCTATTGATTTATCTATGTTATACAATGCGTTTCCTAGTTCCTTAGTAATGTTTTCTCCAATTTTCGGATTACGCAAAGACATAGCAAACAAACTATCATCAACATGCTTGAATTGTAATTTCAAGTTTTGTTGATTCTTCAGTTTTTTACTAAACGCAGGTGAACCAATGCCCAAATTCTTAAATGTAACCATAACCTCCTCTTGCGAAAAAGAAAAAGCCAATAAATTATCTAAAATCTGTCGTAACATTGCCACATCTTCTTCCAGTTGCTCCATCTCACCCGAATCCATATTCTCTTCCATTTTTTGAGCCATTTGCTTCATTTTTTTTGAAGCACTTTTTTGTTTTGGTTTCGCTTTATCCTTGCTATTTTTTTGCAATTCCTCAGACGCTTTTTTAAGATCTTCGTCAATGTTTTTTTCTTTCTCTTTATCCGCAGGAATATCCAAAGGTTTTTTAAGTTCTTTGTTTTCTTTGTCCAATTCTTTTAATTCTTCTTGAATCTTATCAAATTCTTTGTTGATTTCGTTTTGATTTTCGGCATTATTTTCTATTTCTCTATTAGACAATTCCTCTTGTTTTTGGGCTAATTTTTCGAGTTTTTCTTTCAGCTGTTTTGCCTTTTTTTCTACATAAAATTTCTTGGTCAACTCAACTAACTGCTCTAAACTTTTGGTTTGATTTTTAGCGTTTTGTTTGAATTTATCCATTTTTTCCATTAACTCTTCTTTCTTAATCTTGTCATTCAATTCTTTGAGCTCATCTAGGAGTTTCTTATTTTTCTCTAAATCCTTATCTACGTTTTCAATTCGTTTTTGCAAATCGTCTTTAAACTCGTCCTTTCTTTCTGATTTGAATTTGTCTAAATTCTCTTTCATTTTTTCGGCAAATTCTTTCATTTTTTCGTCTTGCTGTTTTTGACGCTTTATAAATTCATTGATTTTTTGTTGGTCTTTAAACTCAAATGATTCTTTTTCTTTACCCGATTTCTGTAACTTATCTAATTCAGATAACTGCTTATCTTGATTTTGCAACGACTTTTCTAAACTATTAATATTCTCATTTTGCTGTTGTAAATCTTGCTCTTCTTTTTCATCATCAGTTGCAATTCTATTAGAAAAAACAGACGATTTTGCACTCTTAAAACCATGAACAGCGTCATTGTCAAAAACCTCAAAATAATAGTCATATTGCAGTCCTTGTTCTACAGGAAGTGCTCCAGGAAAAGAAAAAACAAACTGGTCATAAACAGTTGATTTAATTTTTATATTTCCCCGTTTAAATGCCTTTACATTCGTTTTTGGATAATAGACAATCTGAAGTTTAGAAAATCCGTTATCGTCTGAAATCGTTCCTAAAACATAGCTTTTCGCTGTTTTTAAACTGTCAGGAATGTTATCAACTTGAATGGTTGGAAATTGATCTTTGATGACAGACAACTGATAATTCAATTTCTCGTAATTCTGCACCTTGTCGTTGGATGTGCGAATTTGATAATCGGTGTTTTGAGAAATGTTTCTAGAAAACAAAAAACTGTTTTCTTCTCTTAAAAAATAATAGTTTTGTTTTACGGCAGACCAAACTACTTTCTGAGTAGCCTGTGTCGAAATTTTCCAAGTAATTCGTGTTCCTTCGGGGATTATGGCATTTCCGTTTCCGTTAATACGTTCTGATTTTTTATTCAAATAAGCAGGGAAAGACAAAAGCATTTCGAAATTGGCAATTGACGGAACGGTGATTACTTTTAACTCATAATCCAAAGAAGAAACCGTATTGGCTTCAAAGTGAAACGTTTTGTTTTCGGTAGGTTTTTCGATTTTAAATTGGAACTCTCCCGATTTTGTTTTCTCCATAAAATAGCTTTCGTTTCCAACAAAAATCATAGCATTTTCAGGAGTCAACTTCCCTATTGTTTTAACTTTAATAACAAAATCTTGATTTTGTTCTGTTTGTAAATTGGGATTTAACATCACAAACTGAAAAGGAGCTGGCGGCAAAAACTGTTCTTTAAAGTGAACTACTCGATTCAAGCTTTGAGATAAAATGGTGCTATTGCCCGACAGATAAAAGATGGCAAAGAACAAAATCGGAAGAATTGCCAAAGGCAGAAATTTACGATTCGAGTTAAAATTAACTGCGTTCCCAAAAGGAATGGGTTGCAACGAATTGGCTTTTTGTGCTATCGAAGCCAATAATAATTCTGATTGATTTTGATGCAAATCAGATTCTGATAATTGCAGAAAATTTGTCAACTTATCACCCACTTCCGGAAAATGATTCCCGATAATTCCTGAAGCAATTTTATAATCAATTCCTTTTTTGAGCTTGAATAATTGGAATATCGGAAATAAAATAAATCGAACTATTAGAAAAACTTCAACGCCAACAAAAACCCAAAACAAAATGGTTCTTCCTTTTGGTTCAAGCCAAAGAAAATATTCTACAAAAAGGGTAAACATGAAATACAACAATCCCAAACCGATGAAGAAAATCATTCCTCGAATCAATTCGTTAGTGTAAAACTTCTTGATGAAAAGTTCTAGCTTTTGATAAATGAATTTAGATTGTTCCAAAATGTGTACTTGTTTTTACAACCGATAAAAGTAACTATTTTAATTTTCTGTGAGTGTTAAAAATTAATTAAAGCCAAAATAGTGACAAATTCCCTAAAAACTCCCAACTCCCAACTCCCAACTCCTAACTTCTAATTATCTTTGACGAAAATTTTACAACAATGTCTAAACAAGTTCGAGTGCGTTTTGCACCCAGTCCAACTGGACCTTTACATATTGGCGGCGTTCGTACTGCCCTATTCAATTATTTGTTTGCCAAAAAAAACAACGGCGTTTTCTTTCTTAGAATTGAAGATACCGATCAAAATCGCTTTGTCCCGGGTGCCGAAGAATATATTATGGAAGCCTTGGAATGGTTGGGAATTGCTCCTGACGAAACCATTGGCAAGAATGAAAAATTTGGACCTTACAAACAATCAGAAAGAAAGCATTTGTACAAACAATATGCCGATGAATTAATCAATTCAGGAAATGCGTATTATGCTTTTGATACTGCCGAAGCATTGGATTTGCATAGAAAACAACACGAAGAACAAGGGAAAACATTTATTTATAATTGGCATAACAGAGAAAAATTGGATACTTCTTTGGTCATTTCAGCTGACGAAACGGCTAAAAGAATTAATTCAGGAGAAGAATATGTAATCCGATTTAAAACTCCTGTTAATGAAACTTTGCAATTGCAAGACATCATTCGAGGTGAAGTCAAATTTGAAACTAACCTTTTAGATGATAAGGTTTTGTTCAAAAGTGATGGAATGCCGACCTATCATTTGGCCAACATTGTTGATGATCATTTAATGGAAACTTCGCATGTCATTAGAGGCGAAGAATGGTTGCCATCGATGCCATTGCACGTTTTGTTGTATCATGCTTTTGGTTGGGAAGCTCCTGAATTTGCACATTTACCTTTAATAATGAAACCTGTTGGAAACGGAAAATTATCCAAACGTGATGGCGATAAATTAGGATTTCCAGTATTTCCATTAGATTGGACAGATGCTTCCAGCATGACAACATCGATGGGTTACAGAGAAAAAGGATTTTTCCCAGAAGCAGTAATCAATTTTTTAGCTTTGTTAGGTTGGAATGACGGAACGGAACAAGAGTTATTTTCGTTAGAAGAATTAGTTCAAAAATTTGATTTGAACCGAGTGCATAAAGCAGGAGCCAAATTTGATCCTGAAAAAAATAAATGGTTCAATCATCAGTATTTAATGAAACAAAAGGATGCGGATTTGGCGGAAAGTTTTAACAAAATAATTGCGGTAAAAACAAAAGATTCCTTCACTACGTTCGGAATGACAAAATTGGAAAAAATAGTTTCATTAATTAAAGAACGCGCCCATTTCGTTTCAGAATTTTGGGAACTATCGGATTATTTCTTTCAAGCTCCAACTTCTTATGATGAAAAAGCATCTAAAAATTGGAAAGAAGAAACACCTAATTTAATGCGAGATTTGATTTCGGTTCTTCAGGAAATTCAAGATTTTACATCCTTAAATATCGAAACTATCGTGAAAGATTGGATGACGAAAAACGAAATTGGAATGGGAAAAGTGATGCAGCCGTTTCGTTTGAGTTTGGTTGGTGCTCTAAAAGGCCCACATTTATTTGATATCATCGAATTGATTGGAAAAGAGGAAACGATTACGAGAATCGAGAAAGCGATAGCCACTTTGTAATTAAACACAAAGCTCTCAAAGAAGGCACAAAGTTCACTATGATAACACCTAGTAAACTTTGTGCCTTTACATTTAAAATTTAATAAGGTTTACAAATAAATAATAAAATTCGCATTTAATATTCCAGGATTTCCTTTTAGCTTAATTCCTAAATCTTGATTATTTAAGCTTCCCAACATATTATTGATTCCGTATTGATAGGAAACATTGGCTCTAAAATGTTTAAAGCCCGCTGTAACTCCCACAACTGGATAAAAATTAAACCTTGAAATATTAGTAATTTGTTTAACCTCAATGTCTGTTCCGGAAATTGTATTATCTTCATTAGCAAAATCAGTTTTGAACTTTCCATTGACTTG
>CAMAWK010000118.1 GCA_945861915.1 Flavobacterium psychrophilum
CATGTTCGCGAAATTAGCACCGATACGCTTACTGGTGCAGCCCATATAGTAATGGTTCCTATGCAAAAAGCATTATGGAGCAAAACCTCGCATAATTTTGCAGGTTATAATACGAATATACCTGATCAGTTCAGGGTTAAGCAGTTCGAAGAAGAATTCACTAAAATGTGGCTGAATGGAAAAGATACCTTACCTCAGCTCATTACCATGATGTTACCTAATGATCATGGAGCAGGTATCAGACCAGAAGATGGATATCCCTATCCGCAATCGTTTATGGCAGATAATGATCTGGCGCTTGGAAGAACTTTAAACTTTTTAAGTAAAACCCCTTATTGGAAAGATATGCTGGTAATTGTAACTGAAGATGACCCGCAAGGTGGTGTAGATCATATTGATGCTCACAGAAGTATATTGATGATGGCCGGACCCTATGTAAAGCGAAATTATGTTTCAAAAACTCATGCAAATTTTGGTTCCATCTTAAAGGTCATTTACAACGTTTTAGGAGTACCTTATGTTAATCAATATGACATCACAGCAAGTTTACTAGATGATTTTTTTACCAAAGAGCCTAATTTAGAAACTTATAGTTTTGAATTTCCTGACAAAGTGATTTTTGACTGGGACAAAGCAATGGAGAAATATAACTATAAGATTGATTGGAGAAAAGTAATGCAAGGTCCGTCGATGGATAATGAAAATGAGTTAAGGGAAAAACATTATAAAGGAAATTAATTTGATTTTAAAAAAGACATTGGCCAAAATGAATTAAATTTTAGCCACGCTGATTTAATTAAATGGTCTAACAATTACTAATATTTTGATTCATTGACATCGCCAAAAATTATTTTACCCAACAAGCTTTTTTAATTGCAAATTCAGCCAGGAAAATTTCGTAGATACTAAAATGCAACATCAGTTGTAACTTTTCTCAAGATTTTGGAAGGTTTGAATTTGATAAAATGATGAAAATTTTACTAAAAAAAATATACCTATCTTATACTACTAAAAGTTAAAATCATGAAAAAAATTAAAATTACACTGCTTCTAGTATTCCTATTCACAATTAAGTTAAATGCTCAGTTTATTCAAAATTTATCGGATCTACAGGGAAAACCACTGACTGAATCGAAATATTCTGATATAACAGGAACTGTTTTTTTGTTTGAGGATTGGCTAAAAGGTTCTGTTGAACAAGGAACAAAAATTTCTTACAAAGATGTTGATTTGAAATATAACAACTATAGTGATGAGCTGTTTTTTAAAAATCCTAAAGATGGTGCCATGCTATCTTTTGTTTCACCTGTAACAGCATTTTCATTGAACATAAACGGTAGGATTGATATGTATAGAAATGGTTTCCCCGAAATTGATAAGTTCAATGAGAAATCCTACTACCAGATTGTATTTGATGGAGGAATTAAACTACTATTCAAAAACTACAAAACGTTAATACAGGTAAAGCCCTATAACTCTACAATAACCGAAAAGAAATTTGTTGACAATTTCGCTTATTATGTTTTTAAGGATAATGTCATGATAAAATTTAAGCCCTCGAAGAATGATTTTTTACAAATACTTAGCTCTAAATCTAATGAGATAGACGCTTTTATTAAAAAAGAAAAAATAAACTTTAAAGATAATCAAGATCTGGCGAAGGTATTTGTGTATTACAGTACACTTCTTTGATTTATAAAATTAAACCACATCAGATTAGCTTTAATGACCAAATCTGTTTTGTAAGGGGTTTATGGTTATACTGTTCTCATCTAAACGGTTCTAAATTGATTGAAATATAAGATAATAGCTACCGCTTTGGAATTAAGATAGGGAGGTATATCAATATGTTTAATCTAAACTTCAAAACCCTTTAAAATCTTTAATCGTGTACTTTTGTAAGTATAACACTCGCTTAGTTTTGACCTAAATGAGTCCAATTTTTGCTGACGATTTACAAAACAATTCAGGGAGCTTATGGATAATCTGTCATACAATGATTAACGAAGACAAAAAATTATAAAAACTATAATTGGATAAACTAATTTAAGGCTAATGATATATATTCAATGAAAAGGCTAAAAAATAATAACCCTAAAGCACGTTAGGCAAAAGTTTCGGTTCAAAACTCTTAAGACAGATTTGTGGTAGCTGAAATTACGTTATCCGTATCAGCCCCAGAGTTGCGGGAGGCTAAAAATCACGCCCATCGCAAATCGGTAAAACGTTACGCTAATTCAAGCTCTTTACCACACAAACAGGAATTAAATTAATAAATAAATTATCCCTAATCCTTTTCGGTTTAACTGTTAAGAAATTCAATTAACTGGACTTTCGTTAATAATAATTTATCTATTTGATATTGAAAGCATAATATTCTATTTCCGCCGTATAAGTAATTTTATTGCTCACAAACTTGAAAATATACAACCATGTTTAAAAAAACAACTTTAAAAATTTTTGTAGCTTCTATAATCGCTACTACTGTGATCGTATCTTGTAGAAAAGATAGCGATGCAACAAATGATGAACTCAATCAGAGTCAGACTGTTGAGTTCAAAAACCGTTCTAAAACTCCATCGTTTGTAAAAATGGGATCTGAGTTTTCTAGTGTAGGAGTTTTCACTTTAGTAAGTAGTGAAGATGCAATACCAAATTCCGGGAATATGGTTTTTGGAGGTGCTCCTGATGGTCAAGGATTTATAAAAAATCCAGACGGAAGCGGCTATATTATGGTTACAAACCATGAAAATACTTGGGCCGTGTCAAGATTATACTTAGACAAAAAATTAGATATCGTTAAAGGAGATTATATTGTAAATACGGATGGAGGTATGTTTAGATTGTGTTCTGCTACAATGGCAACTCCGGCGGAACATGGATTTGGTCCTACTTTTTTAACAACAGGTGAATCGAATGTAAACGCAATGACGCACGCGATTGATCCAGTTGGAGTTGCAAATCCATCTAGCCAGGCAAGGGTAAAACCAGCTTTAGGTAAGTTTAGTGGTGAAAATGCAGTTCCTTTAAGCAAACTAGCATATCCAGGAAAAACTGTCATTATTTTAGGAGAAGATGCTGGTAATGGTCAGGTGTATTTGTATGTGTCTAACACAGTTGGAGATTTAGACAATGGTAAATTATATGTACTAAGAAGGACAGATTTAAACCAAATCGAAACTGCAATGACATGGAATAATAACTACCCTGTAGAATTTGTAGAAGTACCAAATGCTAAAAACCTAACTGGAACAGAAATAGAAAACTTAAATACAAGTCTTAAATCTATTCAGTTTGCTCGCGTTGAAGATTTAGATTATCGTAAAGGGTCTGCTACTAATAATAGAGAATTATATTTTGTAGCAACAGGAGTAAGTGGTTCATCTGAAAAAACATACATGGGAAGAATGTATCAATTGAAATTGGATGCTAATGATCCATTAAAAGGAACTTTAAAAATTGCTGCTGACGGAGACGTATCTGCAACAGGTGCTAACGTAAAAGGTAAAGATATCATCAATCCAGATAACCTTTGTGTAACAGAAAACTTTGTGTATATACAAGAAGATGGAGATTCATTTTTTCCAGAAGCTACTCATAATTCATTAATTTGGCAGTACAATATTGCAACAGGTGCTAAAAAAATATTTATGGATATGACGCATGGTGATGCCGGAATTTTGGATACAAAATATAACCCAAATGTTGCAACTAACACTAGCAGATTAAAATTTGGAGCTTGGGAGCACGGTGCTATGGAAGATATTTCTGATGTAGTTGGAGTTCCAGGTACATTTACAATTAATATCCATGCACATACTTGGGTAGAAGATAATAAATTTTTAAATCCAAGTATGGCTACTTCAGTACAGTCATATAAATCTGGTGGTCAAACACTTATTTTAAAAAATGTACCTAGATAATAAAAACTAGGTTAGAATTAAACCTTCACCTGTTTACTTGGGTGGAGGTTTTTTTTATTAAAATTAACAAGCATAAACAAAATGAAAAGAATTATTATTTTATCATTTTTAATGTCATCTCTTTTTTCTTGTGTAGATAAAGATTATAAAATTTTAGAAAAAAAACTACATACAACTATTTCGATAAAAATAGATACATTAAATACTGCTTTGACTGAAATAGAAAAGGAAAAGGATAAAGAAAAGTTAATCCTGAAATTCAAGAAAACTAGAAAAGAGTATAAAAAAATAGAACCTTTTGTAGAATATTATTTTCAAGGTCTTTCTCGAAGAATAAATGGGCCTGCTCTACCCGAAATAAAAACAGATGATAATATTGTAAATGCTGCAACGGGTTTTCAAGTTATTGAAGAAATTATTTTTGGTGATAGTGTTAACTTGGATGAACTAAAAATTCAGGTTCGTATTTTAAAAACCGACTTAAAATTTATTCAACAAAATTTTAAAGATTTACCTATTCAAAACCATCATTTTTATGAATTAATGCAACATCAAATCATAAGAATTGCTGCATTAGGTATAACAGGTTTTGACTCTCCCGTGGCGTTTAATTCAATTAATGAAGCTAAAAATGCTATAGAAGGTATAGAAGAGTTCTATTTGATGTATTGCGAGACAAATAAACATGAAGTAGATTCTGACATAACTCAATTTTCTAAGAAAGCGAAACAATACATCAATACCAACAATGATTTTAATACTTTTAATAGGCTAGAGTTTATAAAAAACCATTTGATGCCACTTAGCGTTGCTTTTGAAAGTGAATTTGAAACTGTAATTGAAAAAGCGCCGGATTTTAGTGACAGTAAAGTTTTTTATGGTCATCTCTCAGATTTAATGCAAGGAAAAAAACTTAATCCTGATGCATTTTCTCCTTTTGCTGAATCAAAATCTACACCTGAAAAAACAGCTTTAGGTAAATTACTTTTTAATGATAATTCTATTTCTCGTAGCAACCAAATGAGTTGTGCAACTTGTCACAATGCTGAAAAAGCTTTTACTGATGGTAAAAAATTTTCTACACAAAATATTCATAACAACAGTACCAATCGAAATTCTCCAACTTTATTGTATTCTTCTTTTCAAAAAGCATTTTTCTATGATATGCGTTCTCAAGATTTGGAAAATCAAATAGAAAGCGTCATGAAAAATCCAGATGAGTTTAACCTTTCTCCAAATGAAATACAAGATAAAATTTATTCCAATGATAATGTAGTTAAATTATTTACCAAAGCATTTCCTGATAAGAAAGAAATAACAACTTATGAAATTAGAAATGCTATTGCATCTTATGTTAGAAGTTTAATGCCTTTTAATTCGAAAATCGATCATTATTTTGCCGGAAAAGCTACGCTGACAGAAAATGAAATAAATGGGTTTAATTTATTTGCTGGTAAAGCCAAATGTGCTACTTGCCATTTCATTCCAATTTTTAATGGAACAGTACCACCCTGGTATAATAACTCCGAATCGGAGGTTATTGGTGTTCCAGGAAGTATCGCATGGGAAAATGCCATTATAGATGATGATGAAGGTAGATATAAATTAAATCAAATAGAGCAACTCAGATTTTCATTTAAAACCCCAACCATAAGAAATAGTGAAAAAACAGCACCTTATATGCATAATGGAGTTTATAAGACCATGGAAGATGTGGTTAGATTTTATAAATTAGGTGGAGGTAATGGTATTGGTATGAACTTAGAATATCAAACCTTACCTTTCGATAAACTGGATTTAACTGAAAAAGAACAACAAGAAATTATCAGTTTTATTAATGCGTTAACTGATGAAAATAAATAATAAAAAAAAACTAATTTTTATTTTTGGATTTATTATAATTTGTTCTTGTGACACTAAAGATGATGAATGTAATTTTATGCCCGAAATTACAGCCATAACGAGTAGCTCCAACCCCTGTTCTTCTACTGGTACTGTAAAGGTAGTTTCACCATTTGATACTCGTTTTATATACAAATTGGGGCAAGGAAATTTTCAAACAAATACTAATTTTACAAAAATATCTGTAGGCAAGCACCTATTGTCAATAAAAGATAAAAACGGTTGTGTAGTTACAAAAGAGATTAGCATCGACTCTATTCAAAAAAGCATACTTTTTACAGAAGTTGAAGCAATTTTAAAAATGAGATGTTCGTCTTGTCATTCCGGAGCTAATCCACATGCAGGTATTAATTTTACAAGAATTTGCGATATTCTAACTTATTGGAGTAGAATACATTCCAGAGCAATAGAAGGTAACCCAACTCCGATGCCTCAAACAGGTTTGATTTCTTTAGTAGAGCGAAATAAAATACAACAATGGATAAATAACGGTCATAGATATGAAGATTAAAAAATCACAAAAGCTCAACTTGAAGTGGCAATAAGGTGCTTGAAGTGTTTCTGATTAATGATGCTGCTGAATATCCTGGAAGACCGCTACGGAAATGGTAGTACAATGATAACTTCTTAGCTCAGTGCGTTCTAAGAGATGAACCAGCTACCGAGCGACAATGTGTTGAACATTGTTAAATTACTGCTTTGTAAAAACCATGCAGTGCTGCCATGGAAGATTATTTATGTTTTTATCAAATACAAAACCTGCTGCTTTAAATTCTTTAATGGCCTGCGATTCACTCATTTTATGAATGGTTTTAATTGGTACAGTCATATCTTCGGACCTAAATTCTACAAGCACTAATTTACCACCAGGTTTTAATGCAGATCGCATTGATAAGGCCATTTCATAAGGATAAGAAAATTCGTGGTATACGTCTACTAACAACATCATGTCAATGGTGTTTTCTGCCAAAGATACTTTTTGTTCTGTACTCAATACAGGTACTATACGTGACAATTTTTCTTGCTTGATTCTTTTGTTTAAGTAAGCAATCATTTGTGGCTCAACGTCAACTGCAAAAACCTTACCACTACCGACCATTTTTGAAAGCATTATACTATGGTAGCCACTACCTGCTCCTATATCAGCTATAAACATACCTGGTTTTACGGCTAAATTTTTTAATAATAGCGATGTATTTTCTTCCCTTTCTCTTTCTTCCCTTTCAAGCCAATCTATTCCGTAATGACTCATTACTTGTGCAATTTGTCTGCCCATGTACCACTTATTAATACCGTTTGGGTCTCCAGTCCTTATTTTATAACGATCTTGACCCAATGAAGACACGGAGACCGATAGAAAAGCAAAAAGCAATATACAGCGTTTGAATGTATGCATATAGTTAGATTTAAAATTCAATCTTGTAACTAAGTACGGGAATTAATCCAAAAAAAAATAATTGTACCACTGAATAAGTAAATCTATTTTCACCACAGAAAATCAGCACAGAACTGAAAATCGTCGC
>CAMAWK010000119.1 GCA_945861915.1 Flavobacterium psychrophilum
ATAATAATCATTTTTGAGTATTTCAGGCTTATACTTAATTTCCCAGAAGTCCTATATCATCAATTCTAGTAGTTACGCTTCCATTCTTTAGCCCATATATTCTAAACCAATTTATGGCACCCAAATTTGGATTTCCAATTTTAGTTGCGGTTGAAGTATTTAATTGAACTAAATTCCAACCATTTACTAAGCCTGTCAGTGTCCAGTTGTACTCATTGGTGTCAGGAACTCCTGAACTCCCTATTTCTACTTGATTTTTAGTTGTTAACTTGGACACATCCGAAACATAGTACCAAAATTGTAATGTAGCTCCTGTAGTTGAGCCAACGGTATTGTATGCTGGAGAAAACACCCTTGAAAATTCTATAATTTCGGGACCCGTAAATTCAAGACTACTCAAACCTTGCTTTTTATCTACACTGTTAAGTACTAACGTACAGTTACATAAACTCCAATTTGTCTTTGAATCACAATCGTCTAAATAATTTTCGGCACCAATTGCTATTGTTTTATTTGGGGTTAGCCCCCCAAACCATTCAACACCTTCTTTTATTAATTTCCATTGAAAATTATTATTTCCTGCAATATTAGGAGCAGTAATTTCAAATTGAAAAGTTTTTTCTTGACCAGGCAATATAGCATCGGTATCAGACAACTCGACTCTATTAAAACCCCATACAGTATTGTCTTGCGTATTTTGGCTACCCAACTTATAACCACTTGCCTTAGTCCATGTAGTTAATCCTATATTTTTCATAGTAACATTTACAGTGGCGTTTTGGTTAAGTCTAAGGAGAGCAGGAACATTTTGCTGTGTTATAAACTCAGCACCATTACCTGCTGATGTAACTGGAGGTGTAAGCAGAATATCACTAGTTAAAGAAATGGTTCCATCCAACATTTTCTGGGTTTGATCCGCTAATTTCAAATACCAGTCACTAGGTAAATTAAGGCCATCAATATCTAAAGATACTAGTATATCTTTTGCTTGAATGGGTAGTTTTGCTTTTGTCTCGGTTATTTTAAACATGGCAGTGCCCTCATCAACTTCATCAAACATGGCTACATAAATAAATTTCACACCCGCTTGCACAGCATTATACGCCTGACGCCAATAAAATTGACCCCCATTACGTGGTGTTACGTTTAATGTTTCGCTTTTTAAATTACGCCAAGAAAATCCTGGCCAAATAACAGGCATATAGTCTTTATTATTAGTGTTACACGCTGCCAAATCAGGCATTATATTATTAGTTTTGAAACTATCCGCACCATTATTATTAGAATACCTTCCTACTGACCATGGACTAATCATATCTAAAGAGTTATAGACAGCTGTCCATCCCACACCCGTTTCTGAAGCACCACTTCGTGTTCTCCATCCTTCAGGTACCCCACCCATAACATAAGCACGGTATTTAGGAGCTGCATTGGTCTTGAAATAATCAATTATGGCTTGAGATGTCGCCGTTGTTAAACCACGATCTTTAAAACCAATACCCCAAATAGCTACTACTGGTTTTCCATTCTGTTTTACATATCCAGGCTTATTTAAGATATCATACGTATCAACAAGATATTCCCAATCTGCTACAATTTTTGCATACATGGTAGCATCAGTTATATTTCCACCTATTGATACATCATACATAACTGCAAACTTACGATTGTATTCTGTTGCCGAGGTCATTACATTTTCCAATACTTTGTTTTTGGCTCCAAATGAACCTGAAGATTGAACATCTACAGAACTTAAAAAACGTTGCAAATAAATACCATACACGTTGTAGTTACTCATCCACTCAAAATGTTTGCGTGTTGTGCTTAAACTATAGGAAGAATATAATTGTGCCGTTGAGCCATCAACATTGGTCATATTGGTGTTAAATTTATCTGAATATTCAGTCATATCTGGCCACATATCCACAGTTAAATTTGCGGCATCAGGAGTAGTGCCGCTTTTAAACCAATGATTCCATGGATTGTTTGTATTAGAACCATCTCCAGGAGCTAAAAACCATCCTTGATAGCCCATCATCACTTTGTAATCAAGTTGATTTTGTGAAGAGACTGAATTTGAATAGATTATTGTTAAAAACAATATAAAAAAGGATATGTTTTTTTTGGTTTTCATAAATAATATAATTGGGGTTGGAATATTTAAAAACGAGAAATACAATATAAATCTCATCACTGCACTACGAGAATATTTACAATTATAACACTTAGCACTTAATAATACATTAATAAAACATTAATGCGAAAAATAATTAAATTATAAATTACTAATTTAAAAGATTATATGGTTTAACAGTTAAAAATAGTTGGTAAAAAACACCCTAGAAGGAATAAAATATGATGTTTGCGAAAGTTTATTGAAATTTGTTTCAATAAACTTTTTTATTAATGAAAAACTCAAAAAAAGCATTGTCTATGGTTTAGAAGTCTTCAAACTATTATAAGGGGATAAAATAAGCAAAGATTTAAATGTAAAGGATATGGACAATTATTTACAAATAACAAATCTTTTTCAGATTCAAACAAAGAAATTTTGTTTAAGAATTGGATTATTGGCAAAACACCAAATAAACAAATTCTTTAAAATCCTTTTTTGACTATCCTAAATTTAGACCTTTTTCGAGTTCATTTTGAGAATATCAACAAAAGAATATTTATATTTTTGACCGTAAAGAATTTCATATTCCTTTATGAATTTCTTATATGTACTTTCAGCATTACTATGCTTACCCATTACATTTTGAGCTTTACATTTTAAAAACATGGCTTCTTCGTTTATTGAATCAAAATTAAATACAGAATCAGCCAAGTTAATCATAAAATCAGGTTCCTCTTCAACAGTGAAATTTTCTCCAAAATCAACCAAAGTATCAACTATTCTATCGGAAATATCAGATTTAAAACTATCCAACCATTCATAATTTAAATTAAGCAAAAAGGAGCCTTTTTTGGTTATTTTTATTAAATGCTTAATATGCTTTTTATTGATTTCCTTTTTTTTAATTTCAACAATTTGCATTACTTCAAAATAATCATTTTTCAAAATTTTAGGGTCAAATTTAATTTTCCAGTAGCCAGTATCGTTTGTTAATTTGCAATTACCAACCTCACTCAACAGCCTTTTTATTTTAGCTATATTAACAGATTTATTATTTTGAGCACTTTTAGTATCTTTATCATACCATATGATTTCAATTAATTTTTCAGGAGATATTCCTTTATTGTTTTTAAAGGTATACAACCATATTAATAAAAATAGCTCTTTTAAAAGTGGTGAAAACTTACTCGTAATATCATTTTGTTTATGATCTATAATTTGAAAACCTCCAAAAAATATTATTTGATAATCCACGTCACTGGATATTTGTTCGAAATCAATTTCTTCTACTTTTGAAATAGAATCATTAAATTGGATTGTATCATCTTCATTAACATTAACTCTGGCTTTGCGTTTTTTTGAGTAAAAATACCAAACGAGTACTGATACAATTAGCAAAAGAAAAGCAATGTAATGTAGGATATTTTTAACATTTGTTGTGTCAGATTGAGCTAGGAAGTCTTTTTTTACTATAGGAGGATATTCAATAGAATATATTTTAAATTGTGTCTGGATTGAATCCGTTAAAAAAGAGGTATATGCCAAAAACTTTTTATTCTTTGGAAAATAATATAAAGTTGCAAAAGACTTCACATCTAAAAAATCATAAGGTATTTTGCTTCCTACTAATTCCGCTTTAGAATTATCAATATTCCCTTTCAATATTTGTAAATAACCTTTAGATTTTGTTTTATCCGAAATTAACGCAAAAAAATTTCTGTTTTTTTTATCAATCCATATATTGTTTCCCACAATCATGTCTTCTAATACATGTGGTATTTCAAATTTTTTAATGAATTTTTTTTCCTTAATAACATACCCTAATAAATCAAAATAGCTTTTTGGATTTACTAATTGACTGCCTGAGTCACTTCCATAGCCCCCCAACATATAAATAGTATCGTTAAGCTCCCCTATTCCAGCCAAATATCTAGGATGAAATAGGGAGGCGTTTGTTTTTAAAACTTCAGAAAAACCTTGTTTTAAATTAATACGCCTGACTTCATTGTTATAAGTATATTGGCCATAACCCCCAAAAGTATATATAGAATTATCAACCATACTATAAATACTGTTATGATGTTGGTATCTTTGTTTATGTCTTTCTTTAGTGAAAACAACTTCGTTTTCCCAAACACCTGTTTGAATGTTTAATTTAGAAACTACATTTCTATCAATTAAATAGCAATATATTTGTTTGTCTTGATAGTTATAAACAGCCCTGTGATCTGAAGTTAAATAAATAGGATTTTTATATTTAATTGTTATTGGTTCATTCTTTTCAATATTATATACCAATAACTCTTTATTTCTAAGTAAATAAAGAACGTCATTAACAGTATCAGATGTTATTAATTGAATCCCTTCCAACTTATTTTCAAAAACCTTTTCCCATTCTTGATGTCTATATAGCATCCAATTTGAATGGGTTACAATCGCTTTATTTTTACTAAAATTATCATGAGCAAAATTTCCGTTAATTTCATTTAAAGGATAATGAGACTTAAGTTTTTTATTAACATATAATTTGATGTCTCTAATACTCATATCTGGCACATCTGTAGAGGCAAACTGCGAATAATTATTAGCTCCAAAAATAACTTTAAACGAGTCTGTATTTTTAAAACTTATATTCTTTTTAAGTACCGTAGCGTCTTGTATCGAAAACAATAACGTTTTTTGAATTAACGAAAACTTCAACCCTAACTTAATCCATTTATTTTTATTAAATTTAGTGTTAACAATTGGAACTACAGCTTTAGTAGTACCAATTATAATATTAAAACTTCTAACCGTACTATTTGATGTAGCATTGTTGGAAATAATTAAATCAATATTTTGATTTTTATCATTAATTACTCTTAGTACATACCCAAATAAACGTTTTTGCATCAAATCAATTTTAATATCGAATGTGATATCAAATTCATCTCTAAAAGTCTCAAATCCGTTTGGTGTTAAATTAAGACCTGTTCTTTCGTCAAGAGAGTAATTCTGCCCTTTGAATGACAAACCATAGTCTTGTGAAAAAGTCGTATATGTATTAAAGCTAAATAGAAAAACTAATAAACCTAACCTATAATAACGATTTGAATATCTTAATAAAATATACATAATGTTTTTCCAGTATTATTTTTTGGATTTCTGCAGAACTCCTTTTTTAAATAAAAATCCAAGTAAACTAGTATAGTTTTTTTGTTTATCGGATAAAATTAGAATTAACTTTTGCAAACCTTTTAAAAAAGCAAATCTAATATATTTTTTTGTTTTTCTTCGAAATTAATAATAGCCCATTTACTAAATCAATTATTAATTGTAACCCAAAACCAATAATCAATATGCTAACTTTACATGAAACAGGAGCAAATTTAACACCAATGTTGTCATTTTTTCTAATTTGCCAGATTATTATGCTCTTAGCTGAACTCATCCTATAATAATTATCACAAGGGCAATTAAACCTATTTGTTTCATTTTATGTTACCCTATAAGTCTTACTTATTGGTGTATAGAAAACCCCAAAGAATCTAGTTTATACAATGCATATGCATATGCCCCTATCGAAATAGCCTTTTCTGCACCCACTTTTGAAACAAGTACACCTGTTTTTCTTTCGGACTCATAAGGTATTTTCTTATCGGTTCCTGGAACATTGATTTGAACCGTATTACCGCTTACAAATTCTCTAAATTGATCCTCGTCGGTTAAATCATAAGCTTTGACCTGTAATCGTGGAAATATATCATCGTTATTGTTTTTAAGTGTACTATTTAATTCAGCAACCATGGCCGGAATAATGTATTTATAGGCACCAGATAATCCCCCGCCAACAACAATAAGTCCATCAATCGTTGTAATTGAATGACTCATTGCATCACCCGCCATTTCGCCTAATTCTGAAAATGCTTTTCTAGCAGCTTCTTGATTACCTATGGACGTTCCTTCTGCAATTTCGAAAATAGCACTAGGCTCTAAATCTCTTTCATCGCCTGATAATTTTCTATAAACATTTTTAATGGCTTTGATACTAACGCTAGTCTCAACAATATTATCCGGAAACTTTTTATTTCGAAAACACCAAATATCACCACCGCAACCGTTATCGCCAACCAACAATTCTTTATTAATTACTGCGCCCCCGCCAAAACCGGTTCCTAATGTTACACCTAAAAGATTTTTGTATCGTTTGGAACTGCCACTTTGCTTCAATTTCTTGTTTATTTCAGGCAATACACCAACAAGAGCTTCACCATAAGCAAATAAACTACCGTCATTATTAATAAAAACCGGAATACCAAACTCATTTTCCAACATAGGACCCAAAGCTATACCGCCTCTAAAAGACGGAAAATTAGGTAAATCACCAATTATCCCCTTTTCATAATCTGCAGGACCCGGAAATGCAAAACTGATTGCAACCGGAGACGATTTCAATTTAGAAATCACTTCATGAAATCCTTTTTTTAGTGTTTTCAAACATAAATCTAAACTATTGGCTTGTGAAGGGTACCTTACAGGTTCGACCACTTCGACATTGCCTTTAATGGCAGAGAATACAAAATTAGTTCCCCCAGCATCTAAGGTTACCACTATCCTATTGTCAAAATTATAATTCATTTTCTATATTATTTTTTGGTTTATTAATCAAAACAATCATTACTATTATAATACCATAGCCAAGTAATAAAAAAAACTCAATTTATAGGGTGATATTCCTGGAATTTCTCCAATTAGTAGCGGAATAATTGCTCAACCGCTAATTGCCATCAATAATAAGCCTGAAATTTCATTTGCTTTTTTTGGCAAACTTTCCAATTCAAGCCGATTAATATGGGAATATTTTCCTATAAGAATAATGGCTCAACTTGGTCCACAGATTGAATTAGTAACAAAATAATTTTTAAAAAAAACCCTACCTAACAATCCTATCGATATTGTGTGTAGGAATAAGTTTATTGTTATTTGCATTAATGGCCTGATAAATATGGTCATCCCTGATAATAAAAATAATTCTGGGTATAATCTAAAATGTTTTAATTACGTAACAAAGTATCGCAATATTATTATATCAGAGTTAATAATGCATTAATAATGCATTAATAAACAATAAATACAAAATAATAAATTCAATGATAAATTAAACAATCCATCAATGCATTCCACAATCCAAAAAATGT
>CAMAWK010000120.1 GCA_945861915.1 Flavobacterium psychrophilum
CCTGTATTTGCTACATTATTGTTTATTTTACCAGCCAATTTTTCTACCGCTGCTTTAATATTTTCAATGGTTTTGATGCTCACTTTCGTGGGTAAATATCCGTTGAAATATATTGGTTTTATAGTAGGCTCAGGTCTAGCTGCCTTAGCCTTGTTTATTCTTCTGGCAAAAGCTTTTCCGGATTCTCACTTTTTTAGTCGAGTAGATACTTGGTCCAGTAGAATGGAAAATTTTACGACCGACAAGCCGGGAGAAGACGATTACCAAATTGAAAAAGCAAAAATAGCCATTGCCACTGGTGGAATTTATGGTTTAGGTCCTGGGAAAAGTGTTCAGAAAAACTTTTTACCGCAGTCTTCCTCTGATTTTATTTATGCAATTATTGTAGAAGAATGGGGATTAATGGGTGGTTTAGGTGTTTTATTTATGTATTTATTACTCTTTTTTAGATTCATTGTTGCCGCACATAAAGCCACTACCCTATTTGGAAAATTGCTAATAGTGGGTTTAGGATTTCCTATGATTTTTCAGGCCATGATTAATATGGCAGTTGCGGTTGAATTATTGCCTGTAACAGGACAAACTCTTCCTTTGATAAGTAGCGGTGGAAGTTCTATTTGGATGACTTGTATTGCTTTGGGAATTATTATCAACGTGACCAAAAAAGAAGAAGAAATAGCCGAAGAAATTAAAGACAAAGCTCGAAGAGATTCGGCATTACAGAAATTAATTGACAAACAATTAGAAGAAGACGATGCCGAAAATGAGGCTGAAGAAAACTTTTCTATCAATGACAACTCAGAGAATCCGATGAATGCAGTTTTGAATAAATAATTCAAGAATAAATGGCAAAATATAACTTTATTTTAAGTGGTGGCGGAACGGGAGGACATATTTATCCTGCTGTTGCTATTGCCAATGAATTAAAATCTCGTTTTCCAGAAGCGAATTTCTTGTTTGTAGGAGCTCAGGATAAAATGGAAATGCAAAAAGTGCCACAAGCGGGTTATAAAATCGAAGGATTGTGGATTGCTGGTTTGCAAAGAAAATTAACACTGCAAAATGCCTTGTTTCCAATAAAATTGCTAAGTAGTTTATGGAAATCCAGAAAAATAATCAAACAATTTAAACCTAACGTGGTTATCGGAACGGGTGGTTTTGCTTCTGGACCTTTATTGCAAATGGCGAATATGATGGGAATTCCAACAGTAATTCAAGAGCAAAATTCCTATCCCGGAATTACTAATAAACTATTGAGCAAAAAAGCTAACAAAATTTGTGTAGCTTATGAAAATTTGGAACGTTTCTTTCCCAAAGAGAAAATGATTCTGACCGGAAATCCAGTGCGTCAAGATTTAATTGCAATTGATGGAAAAAGAAATGAAGCCATCGAGTATTTCAATTTAGATGCTAATAAAAAAACACTGTTAGTTCTTGGCGGAAGTTTAGGTGCTAGAAGAGTCAATCAATTAATTGAAAAAGAACTCAAAAAAATACTTTCGCAGGACGTTCAAATCATTTGGCAATGCGGAAAGTTGTATTTTGATGAATATAAAAAACACCAAGAAAATAACGTAAAAGTGTTGGCATTTATAGAAAGAATGGATTTGGTTTATGCTGCTACCGATATTATTATCTCTAGAGCTGGAGCTTCCTCGGTATCAGAATTGTGTATTGTGGGGAAACCCGTAATTTTTATTCCGTCTCCAAACGTAGCCGAAGATCATCAAACCAAAAATGCAAAATCGATTGTAGATAAAAAAGGAGCCATTTTACTCAAAGAAACAGAATTGGACTCGGAGTTTAGTCTTGTTTTTGAAGCTCTATTAAAAGATAAAGGAAAACAAGCTCAATTAAGTGAAAATATAAAACAATTAGCTTTACCAAACGCAACTAAGGAGATTGTTGATGAAATTGTCTCTTTAATTCCTAATTTATAATTGACAAAATGAATCTAAATCAAATACATAACGTTTATTTTATAGGAATCGGAGGAATCGGAATGAGTGCTTTGGCGCGTTATTTCAAGACCATTGGTAAAAATGTATCTGGTTATGACAAAACAGAAACGGAACTAACCAAAGAGTTAGAGGAACTAGGAATTTCAATTCATTTTGAAGATAGAATCCATTTAATTCCTGCAAGTTATGCAGCTTCAAATACCCTAGTCATCATTACTCCTGCAGTCCCAAAACACCATTTGCAATGGAATCATTTTTTGCAAAATGAATATGAGGTAAAAAAGAGAGCCGAAGTATTAGGAATAATAACCAAAGACACTTTCTGTTTTGCAGTGGCTGGAACGCATGGTAAAACAACAACATCGAGTATTTTGGGACATATTTTATTTCAAAGTGGTGTAGATGTTACAGCTTTTGTGGGCGGAATAGTAGAAAATTACAATTCCAATTTAATTGGAAATGGTAAAACAGTAACGGTGGTCGAAGCCGATGAATTTGATCGTTCCTTCTTGCATTTGCATCCCAATATTGCTTGTGTTACTTCGATGGATGCCGATCATTTGGATATTTATGGCGATAGTACTGCTATCGAAGCCTCGTTCGTTGAATTTGCCAACAAAATAACAGATAAAAGCCAGCTTTTTATAACCAACGAATTGACTATTGAAGGTGTAACTTGTGCCGTAAATCAGGATGCAATATATACCGCAACCAACATTCGGATTATGGGTAGTGAGTATGTTTTTGATGTAAAAACCCCTTCTGAAACCATTCCTAATATAAAATTTGGACTGCCCGGAACACATAATTTAATGAATGCATTAATGGCATTGGCAATGGCGAAAACTTTCGGTCTCCCAAACGAAGACATTGCCAGTGCCTTGTATTCATTCAAAGGAATCAAACGACGTTTCTCCTATCAAATTAAAACAGAAAGGCTAGTTTATATTGATGATTATGCGCATCATCCTACCGAAATAAATGCAGTGCATCAAGCGGTTCGAGAATTGTATCCAAGCAAAAAAGTAGTGGCAATTTTTCAGCCTCATTTATTTAGTAGAACCAGCGATTTTGCAGATGATTTTGCTAAAAGTTTAGCTGCTTTTGACGAAATAATTTTACTAGATATTTATCCCGCGCGCGAATTGCCAATGCCAGGTATTACCTCACAATGGCTGTTAGAAAAAATAAATAATAGTTCTAAAAAATTAGTTTCAAAAGAAATGGTAATTCCTACTATTTTGCAAAGTGAAGCAACAGTGATTGTAACTATTGGAGCAGGAGATATTGGTGAATTAGTACCCTCAATTAAAAAAGCACTACATGAAACACTTTAATTGGACAAATACTAGACTACTGCTCATGTTTATGCTTGTAGTATTCCTTTTTTCGTTTACGTCAAATAGAAATAACAACCGAAAACTGAAAAAAGCAACCGTTGTTTTTATAGGAAATACCGCTCCTTTTGTAAATCAGGAAACGGTTAATAAATTGTTAATAGAAAATAAACGGGATGCGCAAAGTATCTATAAAGATAAATTAGATTTGAATAAATTAGAAAAGGCTTTGAACACACAAGAAATGATTGAAAAATCAGATGTGTTTGTAAGTATTGATGGGGTTCTAAAAGCAGTGGTGAAACAAAAAACTCCTGTAGCTAGAGTTTTTGATGGCGATGCTTCTTTTTATATTGATTATGAAGGAAATACAATGCCATTGTCAACTAATTTTACAGCTAGAGTTCCGCTTGTTTCTGGGGAAATAAATAAAAAAGTCAGTAAAGATTTAGCCGAATTGTTTCGCATAATTCACGACGATGCGTTTTTGAAAAAAAACATCATTGGTGTTCAAATTATGCCAAATCGAAGCCTATTGATGTTCAACAGAAATTATAATTATAAGATAGATTTTGGTAGAGCTATTAGAATTAAATCAAAATTTAATAATTATAAAGCAGTTTTTCAAAAAGCAGTTTTAGATAGTTCGTTAAATAAATATAAAATAATAGATCTCCGATTTACTCAACAAGTAGTGTGCTCTAAATAATTGATGATGGAAAAACAAAATATTGCAGTAGGACTAGACATTGGAACAACGAAAATTGTTGCCATGATAGGTAAAAAAAATGAATACGGTAAACTAGAGATTTTAGGTGTTGGAAAATCTAAAAGTTTAGGCGTGGCAAGAGGTGTTGTAAACAACATTACTCAAACCATTCAATCCATCCAACAAGCAGTATTAGAAGCAGAAAGCAAATCGGGTTACAAAATTAAAAACGTAGTGGTGGGTATAGCGGGTCAACACATTCGTAGCATTCAACATAGCGATTACATCATTAGAAACAATGCCGAAGAGGTGATTGGCGAAAATGATATTCAACTTTTGATAGATCAAGTCAATAAGTTAGCAATGTTACCAGGAGAAGAAATCATTCACGTTTTGCCACAAGAATTCAAAATAGACGGACAAACCGAAATCAAAGAACCTATCGGAATGTATGGCGGTCGATTAGAATCTAGCTTTCATGTGGTAGTAGGACAAGCGGCTTCAATACGAAATCTTGGAAGATGTGTTCAAAGTACAGGTATTGAACTTTCGGGATTAACATTAGAACCATTAGCATCGGCAGATTCAGTTTTAAGTCAAGAAGAAAAAGAAGCAGGAGTTGCTCTGATAGATATTGGAGGAGGAACTACGGATTTGGCAATTTTCAAAGATGGTATTATTCGCCACACAGCCGTAATTCCTTTTGGTGGAAACGTAATCACAGACGACATCAAAGAAGGTTGTTCAATTATAGAAAAACAAGCCGAATTACTGAAAGTAAAATTTGGTTCTGCTTGGCCAGGAGAAAACAAAGACAATGAAATTGTATCTATTCCAGGCTTGAGAGGAAGAGAGCCAAAAGAAATTTCTTTGAAAAACTTGTCTAAAATAATTCATGCTCGTGTGGTAGAAATTATCGAACAAGTTTTTACCGAAATCAAGGATTATGGACACGAAGATCCTCGTAAAAAATTAATTGCAGGAATTGTTTTAACGGGTGGTGGCGCTCAATTGATGCACATCAAACAATTGGTAGAGTACATCACAGGAATGGACACCCGAATTGGCTATCCGAATGAGCATTTAGCTGGAAATTCAGACGAAGAAATATCAAGTCCTTTATATGCTACTGCGGTTGGATTGGTGATGAATAGCATCGAAAACAAAACACAAAGTGCCGTAAAAGCCGTTGCATTCGAAGAAACAAATACAGTGGCAAAACCACCAGTATTTCAAAATCCAATTATTGAAGAAAAAGCAAATGAAGTTGTAGAAGAAGCTGTTTTTCAAAAAGAAAATTCCACCGAAACAAAAATTAGAAGTTCGTTTTTTGGTGGTTATTTAGATAAAATAAAAGATTTTCTAGATAACGCTGAATAAGAAACAAAAAATAAAAAAATTAATAATTATTAAAACCAAAGTAAGATGATGAGCAACTCAGAATTTGGAAGTATTTCGTTTGATTTACCAAAAAACCAGTCAAATGTTATAAAAGTTATCGGTGTGGGTGGCGGCGGAAGCAATGCCATAAACCACATGTTTAAACAAGGAATAAAAGGGGTGGACTTTATTGTTTGCAACACTGATTCTCAAGCACTAGAGAACAGTTCTGTACCCAACAAAATTCAGTTAGGTGTTCACCTAACCGAAGGACTTGGTGCAGGAGCCAATCCAGAAGTGGGACAACAATCTGCCATTGAAAGCATTGGCGAGATCGAAAAAATGCTTGACAGCAACACCAAAATGGTTTTTATCACCGCAGGAATGGGTGGAGGAACAGGTACAGGAGCCGCGCCAGTTATTGCTCAATTGGCTAAAGAAAGAGATATTCTTACGGTTGGAATTGTAACCTTGCCTTTCTTATTCGAAGGAAAAGTGCGTCAAGAACAAGCACTTATCGGGATAGATAAATTACGTAAACAAGTCGATTCGTTAATTGTTATCAACAATAATAAACTAAGAGAAGTGTACGGAAACCTTGGTTTTAAAGCTGGTTTCTCTAAAGCTGATGAAGTTTTGGCTACAGCCTCAAGAGGAATTGCCGAAGTAATCACGCATCATTATACTCAAAACATCGATTTAAAAGATGCCAAAACAGTTTTGGCTAACAGCGGAACGGCGATTATGGGTTCGTCTGTAGCTTCTGGCGAAAGCAGAGCTAAAGACGGAATTGTTTCAGCCTTGGATTCTCCGTTGTTGAATGATAATAAAATTACAGGTGCCAAAAACGTATTGTTGCTCATCGTTTCTGGCTCTGACGAAATCACTATTGACGAAATAGGAGAAATCAACGACTACATCCAGTCTGAAGCAGGTTATAACGCTAACATCATTATGGGAGTTGGAGAAGACGAAACACTTGGAGATGCTATTTCTGTAACCATTATTGCAACTGGTTTTGATGTAGAACAACAAAATGAAATTGTAAATACTGAACCTAAAAAAATCATTCATACACTAGAAGACGAACAAAAAAGTGTGCATGATTTAACCAAAAAAATAATTCCAGCTTTCAACTGGGATATGGAGAAACCAGCTACCAACAACACTACCGAAAGAGTCATTTTTGAATTAGTAGAAGACGAAGTAACTACTCCTGAAATTGTTGCTCCTGAAGTGGTTTCTATCAATAAAGAAGAGTTAATTGTGATGTCAGAATTTATCAAAAATTTAGATGTAACTTTTGAAATTGTTTCGCCTATTAATGATTTAGATTTCATCGTTTCTACTTCGCCAGAAATAAATGAAATGAAAGTGGTAGAACCTAAAATTTTCGAAAAACACGAACAAGCTACTTTTTCTTTTGATTTACCAATTCCTACTATAACCAAAACTACTGAGCCAGTTCAAGCGCCCGAAAAAACAAATTTGTTTGAATTAACAAATGAAACTCGTGATATTACGGTAAACGAAGCGGTAGAATTTGTACCTGTGACTGAGTTGACTGACAAAGGAATTATCCGTTACTCACTCGAAGAATTTACCGAAGAAGAAATGACTCCTACGATTTCTAAACCAATTTTGGCGGCTGTAGAAGAAGTAATTCCTGAAGAGTTAAATATTACCGTGAAACAAGTAGAAACTGTGGCTACAGCTACTACTCCATTTGATGCTATTTCGCCTTTAGAAATGACTATCGAGGAAACTTTGAAATTTAGAGC
>CAMAWK010000121.1 GCA_945861915.1 Flavobacterium psychrophilum
CCTAAATCAACCGTTTTTGTCAATTCATCATTCTTAGAAACTAATTCTGTGTTTTGCTTTCTTGATTCTACTAAAACAACTGCTGTACTATCCCTTTGGGTTGTTAAAGTTGTGTTTTGTTTTTTCAAATTTTCATTTTCTGCTAGCAATACTTTCATATCGCCTTGCAATTTGATGAATTGTGTTTTGTATTTAGACAACGAAGCCACATCTCCTTTAGATCTTTTAACTTCGTTTATCAAGTTTACTACTTTTTCTCTTTCTTTAATTAACTCCTCAGACATTGAAGTATTTTCAGCAATCGCAGCATCATAAGTAGTTTTTAATTCTTGTAAATCTTTTAAAACATCTTCTTTTTCGGATACTGTTTTAACCAATTCATTTTGTACAACTTTGGCATCAGAAGTTATTTTGAATATGTAAACTAAACTTCCTACTAATAAAATTGCCAATACAGCAACAATTGCTTTTAAACTTGAATTATTTTGTTGATTTTCCATGTTATGTTTTTTTTACAAAAATAATAATATAATTATACCAACAAACGAATTATCAACAATTATATTATATTTGAATCTTTATATTACATATGGAAAAGCTGATTCTGTTTACTTTCAACGAACTTGCAAAGATTACAAACCACCGAAGTGGCGAGATAAAATTTGGCGAAAAAATGTTAATTGTTCCAAAAGAAACAGATGTAATTTCTTTTTTAAAAACCTGCGAAGCACAATATGTTTTATTCGGAATACCCGAAGATATTGGCATTAGAGCAAATTACGGAAGACCTGGAGCTGCATCTGCTTGGGATAGTGCCATAAAAAACATTGCAAATATTCAACACAATAAATTTTGCAAAGGAAGCCAAATACTTGTCTTGGGGCACTTAGATGCTACTGAAGAAATGAAAGAAGTTCAAGAGCTGAATTTTAATGTTGTAAATGATCGAATCAAACTAAGCCAATTGGTAGAGAAAATCGACAAAGAGGTTTCTCATATTATTTTCAACATTATAAAATCTGGAAAAACACCTATAATTATTGGCGGCGGTCATAATAATGCTTACGGAAATATAAAAGGAGCGGCTCTTGCCAAAGGAAAATCAGTAAATGCCGTTAACTTTGATGCTCGTTCTGATTTTAGAATTTTAGAAGGTCGTCATAGCGGAAATAGCTTTTCGTATGCCTACGAGCAAGGTTTTCTAAAAAAATACTTCATGTTTGGTCTTCACGAAAATTACATTTCTAAAAGTGTTTTAGATACTATTAAAAAAACAGAAGAAAGATTGCGCTACAATACTTTTGACAGCATTAAAATAAGAAAAGAAAAAGAATTTAATTTTGAATTATACCAAGCTTTAGAGTTTATAAAAGGAGATTATTATGGATTGGAGATTGATCTTTCTGCCATTCCGAATATTCCTAGTAGTTTTATGACTTTGAATGGCTTTTCAGTAGAAGAATTAAGGCAATTTGTGTCCTATTTTGGAAAAAACAGAAAAGCAACTTATTTGCATATTTGCGAAGGAGCTCCCGAATTAGGCGATGACAAAAACGATCATTTAGTTGGCAAATTGATTGGTTATTTAGTAACCGATTTTATAAAAGCCAACAGCGAAAAATTACTTTTGTAATTTTCTTTTTCTTGATTTAATCCTTCAACCAATAGGTTTGCCTAAAACTAAAAACTACAAATCCACAAATAAACCTATCTTTGCCAAGTTATCCTGACGTAATTAGTATTGGATAATTAAAATCAAATTTATGTTATTCGAAGATTTATCACTTTCAAAAAGTATACAAAGAGCCGTATTTGAAGAAGGCTACACAAATCCAACACCTATTCAACAACAATCTATCCCTTTGATTTTATCAGGCAAGGATTTAATAGGTTGTGCTCAAACAGGAACTGGAAAAACAGCCGCATTTGCTATTCCAATCATCCATCAATTGCATCGAATTGTTGGTTCTTCTAAAAAGGCAAAAGAAATTCGAGCATTAATTGTTACTCCAACTAGAGAATTAGCCGTTCAAATAGGTCAAAGTTTTGATACTTACGGAAAATATACCAACTTGACTCAACTTACAATTTTTGGTGGGGTTTCGCAGGTACCTCAAGTGGATTTATTAAGAAAAGGAATTGATATTTTGGTAGCTACTCCTGGTAGGCTTCTTGATTTACACAAACAAGGTTTTATCAATTTTGATCAATTGCATACTTTAGTTCTTGACGAAGCAGATCAAATGTTGGATATGGGTTTCATAAACGACGTAAAAAAAATTGTAAAACTCACTCCAAAAAACAGACAAACATTATTATTCTCAGCAACAATGCCTATTGCTATTCGAGAATTGGCCGAAATGTTCTTGAAAGATCCTGAAAAAGTTGAAGTTTCACCAGTGTCGTCAACCTCTGAAAGAGTAGAACAACATATATATTTTGTAGAAAAAACAGAAAAAAGAAATTTACTGTATCATTTAATTAAAAATGAAAATCTATCCGATGTTTTAGTTTTTTCGAGAACCAAACATGGCGCAGACAATGTTGTAAAAGCACTAAGGAAAAACAATATCGCTGCCGAAGCCATTCATGGAGACAAATCTCAAAATGCTAGACAACGTGTTTTGGAGGCTTTCAAAAAGAAAGAAATTGGTGTTTTGGTAGCAACCGATATTGCCGCTCGTGGAATTGATATCGATCAATTGCCTTTTGTGATTAATTTTGATTTACCCAATATTCCTGAAACCTACGTTCATAGAATTGGGAGAACAGGAAGAGCTGGAAACGAAGGAATTGCTATTTCATTTTGCAGCAAAGACGAACATCCTTATTGGAAAGATATTCAAAAATTGATTAAAGTAGATGTTAAAACCATCAGCGATCATCCCTATCCATGGCATGCAGGAAGTCCGGAAATGGCTCCGACAAATCCACAAAAAAACTCGAACCGAAGTGGTGGAGCACATAAATCTAGAAAATCTCAAGGGTCAATACAAAATAAAAAGCGTTGGTATTGATTTTTTAATCAATCATTTTTTTACTTTTATAAATCTGGTCGTTAATAACCTGAAATAATTGAACTTGTTCAAAGGGTTTTATCATAATATCGTTCATCCCGGCAGAAATACTTTCTTCCATAATCTCCGATTTTGTAAAAGCAGTTAATGCAATAATTGGCGTGGTGATTCCTTTTAAACGAATTTTTCTTGAAGTTTCAAAACCATTCATTACAGGCATATTGATGTCCATCAAGATAATATCAAAAATCTCATTTTCTAAAATTTCTATTGCTTGAAATCCATCATCGGCTAAGACACAGATGTAATTATTTTTTTTCATTATTTTTTGAGTCACAATTTGATTAATCTTATTGTCCTCAACAACCAAAACTTTGTAAGCCTTTTTTTCTGTTAAATCAACCTGAATATTATTGATTATTTCAAGTGTTTTCTCTGGATCATAATCAAATGCAATGGTGAAAATAAAATTAGATCCTTCTCCTATTTTGCTTTCAAGCGAGATAGAACTGTTAAACAATGTCAACATTTTTTTTACTATAGACAATCCCAATCCTGTTCCTTGATAATCAGTATCGTTTCTTCCTACTTGCACAAACTTATCAAATATTTTAGTTTGGTCTGATTCAGAAATTCCGGGTCCGTTGTCCTTAATTTGAAATTCTACAAAATGCGATTTCCCTTCTACTTTAACCAAATTAGCAAAGATTTTGACTTCGCCTTTTTTGGTAAATTTCAAAGCATTACTGACCAAATTCATCAATATTTGAGAAAACCTTAATTTATCACCAATTAAACTTTCAGGAATAGCTGGGTCGATTTCGAGAGTTAGAACATTTTCATTATTTTTTGCTAAAAAGGACAATGAATTTTTAATCATACTCATTTCATCCGAAATATTGAAAGTCAAATATTCAAGTACTATTCGGTTTTCTTCTATTTTATTTATCTGTAAAACGTCGTTTACTAATGACAATAAATACCGAGCTGAGAATTTCAGTGAACTCAAATGTGGGCTGTCGGCTAATTCTTGATGCTCCTCTAAAATCATATTAGTTATCCCAACTACTCCATACAAAGGAGTTCGCAATTCGTGACTAATTGTGGATACAAATTGAGATTTTAATTTGGAAGCTTCAATGGCATCATCCTTTGCAATAACTAAAGCTTTATTTGCTAAGGTCAATTCAGCATTTAACTTTTTCTTATAACGATCGTTTCTAAACAAAGAGTAAAGCAGCAATAATAACACTCCCAAAATACAATAAAGTAGTACTTGAATAATTTTTGACTTCTTTATACTTTGTTCTTGTAATTTATTTTGGCTTTCAATTTTCTCAATTTCTCTTTTAGATTCGTCCAATTCTAAGTTAATTCCAGCGATATTAACTTTATCTAACTTTTCTTGATTATACAGTTCTTCATCAATTTTTTTGAATAATTCTAAGTTAATATAAGCGTTTTTATAATCGCCAATTTTAGCTAAGAATTTAGAATATTCATTGTAGCAATTTGAAAGCTCCGATTTTAGATTATTTTGAATGCCTAGATTTATTGACTCTTTAAAGTAAAAAGCAGCTTTTTTTCTATCATTAATATGTGAATTGTACATTCCATTTAGCATATTAACAAGAACAAGCATATAATTATCTTTAACTTCTAAATGATATTTATTTACATATTCAAGTTCTGCAAAGCCTTTTTCATACTCATTCATTTCAAAATAAGCCCAAACTAAATTGATTTTTGTCCCAATAACTCCTTCTTTATTAGCAATCTTTGAGCTATAAGAAATTGATTTATTGCAATAATCTATTCCTTTTAAATATTGCTTTTTATCAAAAATATAGAGCGCTCCAAGATTATTACAAATACCTGATTTAATTTTAAAATCATTTGTTTTATCAGCAAACGATAGTCCATTTTGGTAATATATTGTCGCTTTATCAAATTCAGACAGATAATGAAAATTGGTTGCAATAAGATTGTAGCATTTAGCAATAAGCAAGTCATCTTTTAATGCGAAAGAATATTTAAGAGCTTTTCTTGAAAATAGTAAAGATTTATCAAAATTATTTTCAATAGAGAATTTCTTGGATTTTTCTATTAATTGTTTAACATCACTATCTTTAATCTTTTTTGTTTGACAGAAAGAATTTGTACTGGAAAAAATCAGTACCAAAAGCAGAAAGAGAAAATTTCTTAATTTATACATAAGCTGGTATTACTTTATTATTCGTCACTTGCTTCCCATTTTCCGACCACCGAAGTTGCCAAAGCATTCCCCAAAACATTCGTGGCACTACGAAACATATCACAAAAATGATCTATAGGAAGTATCAATGCAATTCCTTCAATTGGAATTTCAAACATACCGCATGTAGCTGCAACAATTACTAAACTTGCTCTAGGAACACCTGCAATTCCTTTGCTGGTGAGCATCAAAACCAAAAGCATCGTTAATTGTGTACCTAAATCCAAATGAACTCCATAGGCTTGTGCAATAAAAATACTAGCAAAAGTCATATACATCATACTCCCGTCCAAGTTAAACGAATAACCCAGTGGCAACATAAAGGAAACTATTTTGTCTTTGACTCCAAAACGTTCTAACTCTTCGGTCAATTTCGGAAAAACGGCTTCGCTACTCGTGGTTCCAAATGCAATAATCAACGGACTAACAATATGATTGAGTAAGGTTTTCATTCTTTTCCCTAGAAAAATAAATCCAACTACTAATAGAAAAAGCCATAATGTAGAAATTCCCACTAAAAATGAACTGAAAAATTTGATGTATGTAACTACTAATTCATTTAAATCTTTAATAGCAAATACACCCGCAATTGCACCAAAAACTCCTATTGGTGCAAATTTCATCACATAATTAACCATTTTCAAAATAATATGTGATGTTTTATCCAAAGCGTTCACAACAGGTTTTACATAATCGCCTATGGATGCTGCTGCTAAGCCAAAAAAGATAGAGAAAATAACGATTTGAAGAATTTCATTCGTTGCCATTGCTTCCACAATACTTTTGGGAAATATATGTTCAATGAAATTTTGAGCAGAGAAATTTTGTGTTTTTTCGGTCACTTCTGCCGCAGTAGAAATATCAAGATTAGACAAATTAAGTCCAAGTCCGGGTTGTAGCATATTTACCCAAAATAAACCGATTAATAGCGAAATAAACGAAGCGCTAAAAAACCATCCTAATGCTTTGCCTCCAACTCTTCCAACAGTTTTGACATCACCGAGTTTGGCAATTCCAACCACTAATGTGGTAAAAACTAATGGAGAAATAATCATTTGCACCAATCGGATAAAAATGGTGGCTAAAATTTTTATTTTGTCGCTAAACTCTTTTGCAAAACCGCCATCATAATTGGTATGAATAAAAACTCCCAAAATAGCCCCCAAAACCATTGCTATCAGAATTTGAAAAGTCAAATTACTAAATATTGATTTTTTTGGAGTTTCGTTTGGATTCATTCCGATTTTTAATTTAGAATTGATTGATGCTAAAAATACGATTAAAAATCTTTACTGTAGGTTTTATTGATTAAATAAAAATCAGCTAAAACAATTGCTGCCATCGCCTCAACGATAGGAACAGCTCTTGGAACTACACATGGATCATGGCGTCCTTTTCCTGTCATTTCTGTAATTTCGCCTTTGTTGTTGAGCGAATCTTGTTTTTGCATAATTGTGGCAACGGGTTTGAATGCTACTCTAAAATAAATATCCATACCGTTACTGATTCCGCCTTGAATACCTCCAGAAAGATTGGTAATTGTACTTCCGTCAGGGTTGTACAAATCATTATGTTCACTTCCTTTCATCGTTGTCCCATTAAATCCGCTTCCGAATTCAAACCCTTTTACTGCGTTAATGGACAACATGGCTTTTCCTAATTCGGCATGTAATTTATCAAAAACAGGCTCTCCTAAACCAATAGGAACGTTTTTTATAACACAACTAACAGTTCCCCCGATAGTATCGCCTTGTTTTCTAATATCCCGAAT
>CAMAWK010000122.1 GCA_945861915.1 Flavobacterium psychrophilum
ACCCAACATACTTATTTTCTTCGTTTAAAACAGGAACAACATTCGAATTGTTTTTGGCAAAAACTTCCAAAACATCTAGCCAATCCATAGAACTTCGAACGAAAAACCCTTCTAACGAATATTTATAATCAAAAACCTGTTTTTGACTATCAAAGGTTTCCACATCGTGACAAACAATATTTCCAATATAAATTTCATTTTCGATGATAGGAAAATGAGAAAAATTAGATTCATGAAGAAAATCTTGCACCTCAGCAATTGATTCTTGGCTGTCAATTGCCTTATAATCATTGGTAATATAATCGGTAATAGCTGTCATAAATCTATCTTTATTGCATGCAAAATAATCAAAATAATACAAAAACTCCTAAATTTAACTTCGTATTTTTGCAAAATTATAAATTGAGTTCGAAGAAAATAAATTGCTTTGCCTCGTTTCTCGCAACTCCTCGCAAATATTAAACTATGACAAAGTTAAGTGTAAATATTAACAAAATAGCTACTTTACGAAATGCTCGCGGAGGAAATGTGCCAGATGTATTGAAAGTGGCTGCCGATATTCAAAAATTTGGTGGGCAAGGAATTACCATTCACCCAAGGCCAGACGAAAGACACATTCGCTACCAAGATGCTAGAGATTTAAAATCAATTGTTTACACCGAATATAATATTGAGGGAAATCCCGAGAAAAGTTTCGTTGATTTAGTTCTGGAAGTAAAACCCACTCAAGTTACTTTAGTTCCCGATGCGGTTGATGCCATTACCTCGAATGCAGGTTGGGATACAATTAAAAACAAGGCTTTTTTAACAGAAATAATTCAAGAATTTCAGCGAAACGGAATCCGAACTTCTGTTTTTGTAGATCCCGTTCTGGAGATGATTGAAGGAGCCAAAGCCATTGGAACCGATAGAATCGAATTATACACCGAAGGGTTTGCGCATCAATACGGTTTAGGAAATAAATCAGGTATTGAACCCTATATTCAAACAGCCATTTTAGCCAATGAATTACAATTAGGAATCAATGCTGGTCACGATTTGAGTTTAGATAATATTCAGTTTTTCAAACAAAACATACCCGAATTATTGGAAGTATCTATCGGTCATGCTTTAATTTCAGAAGCCATTTATCTCGGATTGGATAATGTGGTGAATATGTATTTGCAAAAACTGAAATAAAATCAACCATATAAGTCATATAAGTTGTTTATGAATTGTAGCTTTTATCAAATAAATATAATATGTTCCCTTATATTTGATTGGTTTGTATTTCTTTACTTATTAACATTTTTATTTTGAGATTAATTATTTTATTTTTTCTACTTTATTTTTCCAACTTGATTGGACAATCAAGTATTAAAATATCAGGAAATGTTAAATCTAACGAAGGTTTGAATATCTCCAGTGTTTCTATAGCTTTTGCTATAAAAAATAGTACTTCCAATACTGTTACTGATACTTTAGGCTATTTTTCTGCAAATCTTAAATCAGGATTAACTAGAATATCAATAAATCATTTTGGGTACAAAGAAAAGCTGTTGAGTTTTAACCTAAAAAAAGATACTATTATTTCTATTGTTTTAGAAAAAGACATTTCACTTTTGAAGGAAGTTCTGATTTCCAAAATAAAAAAGACTCCTATTTCATCATTATCCGGAGGTAAATTGTCTTTTGATCTACAAGAATTGTCATCTATTCCTTCAATTCTTGGAACAACAGATATTATTAAGCTTTTACAACTAACCCCCGGAGTTCAAAATTCAGGCGATGCCAATGGATATCTTTATGTGAGAGGTGGCGATCCTGGACACAACTCCATTTTATATGCAGGAATTCCTATTTACGGAATGGCACATTTAGGAGGTGTTTTTCCTTTTTACAATGCAGATCACATAGAAGAAATTGAATTCGATAAGTCAAGTTCTAATGCAAAATATGGAGGTCGTTTGAGTTCAACTATTTCATTAATTCCTAATAAAAAGATCCCAAAAGAATTCGCTGTTCAAGGGAATGTTGGCTTGTTAGCTTCACAACTTACACTTTCAGTACCTATAAGTAACCAATCAGGATTGTATGTTTCTGGAAGGAAAACATATATTGACGAAATTGTTTCCTCTATTGTGGATTCAAAAAAAAGTGATTTTACCAGTGATGAGCCAGAATTAAAATATCGATTTTCTGATTACAATTTAACTTTTATATCCAAGATTGCTAAAAAGCATTTGTTTACAGTTAATACTTTTATAAGTGGTGATAAACTAGGAATAAATGACCCGAAATCTAATCTCAATGCCAATTTAAAATGGGGAAATAAAGCAATCTCGGCAGATTGGACGTATCAAATTACAGAAAATAAATCGATGAAAAATGCGCTTTACTTCACGAAATATGATAATGGATTAGACCTGTTACAAGGAGCAGTAAAAATGAATATCTCTTCTTATATTCAAGAGGTTGGATATAAAAATTCGATACAATATCTTATTAAAAAAATCCCTTTTGAATCTGGATTTGAGTATATTATGCACGATTTACAACCCCAAAAAATAAGAGTTTCTAATATAGGAATTGAGGACATAGACAAAAAAGCCACTGCAATAAGAGCTAATATTATTTCATTATATACCAATACAAAGCCAAAATTGCTTCATAATTTATTTGCCGAATTTGGATTGAGGCTAAACTACAATACTTTGAGTTCCAAAAGCAACATTTTTCTAAATCTAGAGCCACGAATACTGATTCATTATAAACCAGAAAAGGATTTCTCTTTTTTTGCGTCATATACTCGCCAAAATCAATTTTTTAATTTAATAACTACCTCTAGCGTGGGTATCCCTTCCGATTTTTGGATTGGAAGTTCCGATGGAATTCCGTCTCAATCGGCTAATGAGTTTTCTGTTGGATACAATCAAAGTTTATCAAAAAATATCAACTCTTCGCTAAGTAGTTATTATCGCAAGATGAATAACTTGATTGAATATCCGTATGGAGTTACTCAATTTAACGAAATCACTACCTTTAAAGATGATATACTAGTTGGAGATGGTGAATCATACGGCATAGAATGGATGTTAAAAAAGGATAACGGAAAATTTAAAGGATGGTTCAGTTATACTTTAAGTTGGTCTACACGCCAATTTGATGAACTCAATAATGGAAACCAATACTATGCAAAATATGACAGAAGGCACAATCTTTCCTTTGCGGGCACATTAGATTTAAATAGAAAATGGTGCATTGGATTGACTCAAATTTTCAGTTCGGGAAATCGTTTTACAATGCCAACTTCCTGGTACTTCATAAATAACACTCCAGTAAAAGAATATAATGAATTTAACAACGCTCTATTGCCCAATTACATCCGAACGGATGTCTCTGTGAAATATTTTTTTATTAAAACTTTAAAGAAAGAAAGTGCTTTAAATTTCTCCATTTACAATACATTTAATATAGAAAATCCTATATATATGGTGATTAATGTGTTTTCAGACAAAGATAAAAACAACAATTTAACAGTAAAAACCGATAAAAAAGTATTATATAGAATTCTACCATCTCTAAGCTGGAGATTTAAATTTTAAACCATGAAAAATCTAATTTTATCTTTTTTTGTTCTACTAATAAGTTGTAATAACGATGACATTAGTAAACAAATTCCGGTTGAATCAAAAATAGTGGTGGAAGGCTCGATCGAAGATGGGGATGTAGCCAAAGTAGTATTGTCTCGCAGTATACCGATTGGTGCTGCAGTAGACTCGACAACTATTTTGAATTATGTTATTCGATCCGCAAAGATTACCGTCTCGGATGGTGAAAAAGAAGAAGTATTGAGGCTTAAAAGAGATAATGATAAAATCCCTCCTTTTGTGTATTCAGGAAGTGAAATTATAGGCGAAGCAGGAAAGACATACACTCTAAAAATTGAATACTTAAATAAAACCGTAGCAGGAAAAACAACCATTCCGCATTCGGTACCCATTTCATCCGCTGACTATATAAAAGATAATCCTACCGATAAAAATGGATATATTTTTATCAAGTTTAATGATCCTGTTAATGAAAAAAATTTCTATCAAATACAAACTCGATTAGTTAAGTATGACTCTATATATATTCCTGCTCTTTATGGAAATCTTAATGATGCTAATTTTAATACTCCTGAAATTTCTTTCCAAATTTTTCGTGGAAAATCTTTTTCATTCGAAGACGATTCAGACTATAAATCGAATTTTGAAGACGGCGATTTAATTTATGTAAAATTAAGAACTATGGATAAGGCGGGTTTTGAGTTTTGGAATAGTTGGCAAAATGAGATTGTAAATGGGAAAAGCCCAATTTTCCCAAATACAACAAGTTTAAAGTCCAATATAGATGGTGGAATTGGGATTTGGGCAGGTTATGGACAACAAACCATTTTGGTTATTGCAAAATAGATGAAATTAAAAAGGGCTGACCAGTTTTACTGGTAGCCCTTTTATAACTCAGATAAATAAATTTTAATTTATTGATTAAAAACTGTTAATGAAATCTTGAAATTTAGTGGTAAGATTATCAAATCCAGAAGAAAAATACACATCCATAGCCACTTCAGTATTATCACTAAAACGGAGGTATAAGACTGTATCATATTCTTGGTAACCATAATAAATCTCCCCTTTTTCAGATTTTTGTATAACATCGGCTAGTTTGGTGCCATCTTTTTTAGATACGAGAGCCATTTTCACATTTTTATTAAACGTATTAGCTTCACCTTCTGAAATGGTTTTGTTATAAGCACTTACGGCTGTAGGATTATTATAGATAGGCTCTGGTGTGTTATCGTATAAAGAATTCTGGTCATTAACGAATCCTTCAATGTTCATGTCGGCTACCATAACAAAATTATCCATTAATGAAATCAAACAATTTGCTTTTCCAAGATATGGAGTAAGTGCGCTACCCTCTATTAGTTCATCAATATCTGCAGTACTTCCAACATTAAAATCAATTAAATTATTACCATTATATGAAAAGGAAGATTTTATAGAGATTGGACTTGTTCTTTTTGCGCTATTTTCCCATACATACCCATTAAAGGTCAGTTTGTAACTCGCTTGCGTCGGCTCAGGATTTCCTCCTGAGTATAAGGAACTTGCTTCATATTCGCCTACTTTTACACCGTCAATAGTCAAAGAAGCATTTACAGATGAGGGTAAATATATTTGGTCATAAATTGCAGGATCTGTAATTATATAGTCATATTCATCCGTAACTGGATTGTATTTCCAATATCCAATTTCTTCAGTGTCTTCGATATCTACTTTAACATTTGAAGCAACGCTAGTTACAGATAGTATGGCATTATTAGTTGTCGAGTTTTTATTAGACGGGAATATAAATTTCAACACTGTTGAAGATGCAGTTTTTACCCAAATTTGTTGTATTGCATTCCAAGTATAAATACCATAAACTCCTGAAATGTTTAGCAAATCACCTATGCCATTGCCACTATTTGCAATTTGAAATTCAGATTGACTTATGTTTTGCAAGTTCCCAAAATTGTCAAAGGCATCGAGAGCAGTTGAAGATTTTGAATTTTCCATTTGCAAAAGCATACTATTGGCTTCATTCTCTAGTTTTACCTTTTGTTGGGATGGTGTTAAAGAGGAATAGGGTTTTTGAAGAAGTGAAGCAACTTCATCTTCAGTAGCATTTGACCCATCACTATCACTGGAACAAGAAATAATGAGCTGGCAAATAATAATCGATACTAAAATAATTTTTTTCATAAGTTTAAAGTTTAATTAATTTAAAACTATTTACCAATCTACTCTTAATTATGTATAAATAATTCTGAAATAAGTTTTATTGAATTTTACTAATTAAAAACAAATGTAATGTATCGAATCGTATGTAGAAAGTATTTTTCTTATTAAAGTAATTATTTTCAATTAATTAATAATAACTTAACTTTGATTTCTGAAATTTGAAACAAAATTTGAAATAAAAAATGTCATTATATAGTCACATACTAAATCCGTCATCAATTCACACATCGGGGGCTAAGGAACTTCTAATTCTTCACGGATTTCTCGGAATGTCCGACAATTGGAAATCCATTGGACAGCAATTTGCTACTGATGGGTTTCAAGTACATTTGTTAGATTTGCGCAATCATGGACGTAGTTTTCACTCAGATGAATTTAGTTATGAATTGATGGCAGAAGATGTTTTTGAGTATTGCAAAGCAAATAACCTTGAAAATGTCAACATTATTGGTCACTCCATGGGCGGAAAAACAGCCATGCTTTTTGCAGTTAAGTACCCGAAATTGGTCGAAAAGTTGATAATTGCTGACATCGGACCTAAATTTTATCCGCAGCATCATCAAATGATTCTCGAGGGATTAAATGCAGTTGATTTTTCTTTAAAACCAAGCCGAAACGAAGTCGAAGAAATTGTATCAAAATACGTAACTGATTTTGGAACAAGACAGTTTCTACTAAAAAGTTTGCATTGGCAAGAGCCTGGACAATTGGCATTCCGATTTAATTTAGCTGTATTCAATCTAAAAATTGACGAAATTGGGAAACCACTTCCTGAGAATTCCGTTTTCAAACAACCCACACTATTTATTAGAGGCGGTAATTCGAATTATATTCTCGATGATGATTTTCAAGACATCAAACATCATTTTCCAAATTCAACTATAGAAACCATTCCAAATGCTGGACATTGGCTTCATGCTGAAAATCCTGCGCTTTTTTATGAAATGGCGAGTGGGTTTTTAGGTAAATAAAAATGCCACTATTTCTAGCGGCATTTTGTTTATTTTGAATTTTTGTACCTTTTATCAGGTGTTCCGTCTTTTTTCAAGACTACTTTTTTTACGGTAGTATTTTTGTACCTTTTGTCAGGTGTACCGTCTTTTTTTAAGACTACTGTTGTTTCAACCGTTTTGGTAATCACTTTTTTACCCTCTTTTTTTTCTTTTTTGATTACAGTCTCCGTTTTTGTGATGGTTT
>CAMAWK010000123.1 GCA_945861915.1 Flavobacterium psychrophilum
AGGTTGGAAGGACATATGATTAGTGTATATTATTTCCTTTAAACTCGGCTTTTCTTTTTTCTAAAAAAGCGGTTGTTCCTTCTCTAAAATCCTCGGTAGAAAAGCAATCGCCAAAATTCTTGATTTCAATGTCAAATCCATTAATGCCAGAAGTGTAATTAGCATTTACCGCTTCAATGGCTTTGCCAATAGCAATGGGAGAATTTCTCCTAATTTTTTGTGCAATTCCATAGCATAATTCCAAAAGTTCCGATTGTGGTACTACATAATTAATCAAACCATATTGTTTTGCAGTTTCTGCGTCAATCATTCCTGCGGTTAGAATTAGTTCCATTGCACGACCTTTACCAACTAATTGTGGCAATCGTTGCGTACCGCCATATCCAGGAATTACACCAAGCGAAGTTTCGGGCAATCCCATTTTGGCATTATCCGAAGCGATTCGGAAATGACACGCCATAGCTAATTCTAAACCACCGCCCAAGGCAAATCCATTAATGGCAGCAATGACAGGCGTTTTCATATTCTCTATAAAATCAAATAAAATTTGTTGTCCGTGAGCGGCTAACAGCGATCCTTCTTTTGCGCTGAAATGAGCAAATTCGGCAATATCAGCTCCTGCAACAAAAGCCTTATGCCCACTTCCTGTGATGATAATTACCTGAACATCCGTATATTTTTCTATTGCTTCCAATGCCCCGCACAACTCTTGAATCGTGGCTTTATTCAAAGCATTTAACTTTTCAGGGCGATTGATAAAAATAGTAGCGATACCATTTTCGTTTTCAACAAGGATGTTTTCAAAAGTCATAACAATAGTATTTATTGGTTGATAATAGGTAAAGAAACCATAAAAGTAGTTCCTTTAACTTTTTGTGATTCGAATGTAATAGTGCCGTTATAGTTTTCGATACTATTTTTGATAATGCTTAAACCCAATCCCATGCCGCTTGATTTCGTGGTAAATTTAGGTTCAAATATTCGTTGAGAATCTTCTGTTGCAATCCCAATTCCGTTATCGGCAACGGTTATGATCACTTGATTTAATTCTCTTTTTACGCCCACAGAAATCATTTTAATTTCTTGATTTTCAGGAATAGATTGAATGGCATTTTTGACCAAATTAGTGATAATTCGAATGAGTTGTGTTCGGTCTATTTTGGAAATAATCTCGGCTGAATCCGCTTTAAAATGAATGTATTCTTCGTTAAAAATTTCCAAAGCCAATTCAACTACATCTACTACATTCAAGGTTTCGTTTTGTTGTGCAGGCATAGAAGCAAAATTCGAAAAAGCTGAAGCCACCGAACTCATCGTGTCAATTTGCTGAATCAATGCTTCTGAATAATCGTTGATTTTTTGTTTTAGATTAGGATCGTTGGGATCAAACTTTCGTTGAAAACTTTGCACCGTCAATCGCATAGGTGTGAGTGGATTTTTTATTTCGTGTGCGACCTGTTTTGCCATTTCGCGCCAAGCTTCTTCACGTTCGCTTTGAGCTAATTTCAAAGCACTTTCTTCAAGTTCATCGACCATCGCATTGTAGGCTTTTATCAAAAGATTGATTTCTTTGCTATTGGCTTCAATGACAATTTTCTCGTTTTTTTGGTTCAAACTGGTCTCGCTCAATTTGTCCGAAATAGTTTTTAAGGATTTTGTAATATAAGACGACAAAAAATAAGCCACTGCAAATGCTACCAAAAGCATAAAACTATAGACTTGAGCCAATCTAATAAGAAAGTTTTGGAGTTCGGTTTGGTAATGTCCGTCATCTTCAACATACGGCAAATTCAAAACACCTAATGGTTTAAATTTATCATCTTTGATTAAACTGTATGAAGAGCGATTCTTTTTTCCGTTTACGTTTCTAATGTCCACAAATCGTTTTTCGATAGACGATTGTACTAATTTTAGAATGTATTTTGGGATGGGTGGTGCTACTGCATCAATTGAAAATTTAGATTTCGAAGACTTTAAAAGTTTACCCTCTAGGCTATAAATATTAATTTCGAGATTGTGAATGTCCGACAATTCGTGAATTTTGTCCTTAAAAATTAAGGATAAATTAGTTGGCGAAAGTGGATATGTGGTATTCGAAAGTACATAATTTATATTTTCTTTTATCGCATCTTCCTTGCGGTCTAGTCGTTCTTGGTGGTATTCTTTTGCCTCATTTTTGAATTGAATAATCGAAATGGAAGCCATCAAAATCGAAGCCACAACAATCAATACAATCATCGAAAGGAAAATCCTAATTCGTAACGAAAGTTTTGATATTTTGAAGATCTTAATCATCTTTTTTCAGTATTCAGTGTTCAAATTATAAGTTTTCAATTGTAAATTGTGTTCTAATTTTAGGCTACTATCCAAACACTAAAAACTGATTACTGACCATTTTTTCTTTCTCTAATTCGTTTATAAAACCTAAAACCTAGCATAATTAAAACCGAAAACAAAACAATTCCGACTACGCCGTAAATCCAATTGAAAGCGTTTTTTAGAATTACTAAAAAAACCACCGCGAATAGAATGATTGTAGCACCTTCGTTCCATAATCGCATAAAATTGGAGCTGTATTTTACTTCGTCTTTTTGCAACTGATTATAAATTTGCTGGCATTTTATTTGGTATCCAATTAGTAAAAAGATAAAACCTAATTTTACGTGCATCCAAGGCATTTGTAGCCAAACAGGCATTAAAACTAGCAACCAAATAGCAAACAACACCGCCAAAACTGCGCTGGGCCAAGTGATAATGTACCATAAGCGATAGGTCATTATTTTATATTGTTTTTGCAAAATTTCTTTTTCCGGTGATGGTTTTTCGCTGGCTTCAATTTGATACACAAACAAGCGAACTATGTAAAACAAACCAGCAAACCATGTGATGACAAAGATGAGGTGAAGCGATTTTAGGTAGTTGTAGAGTTCCATATTTTTTGTTTAAAGTTTAAAATTTAAGGTTTAAGTCCGTAAAACAACTTTAAACCTTAAACATTTAAACATTTTTATTTAGCCCAATTGTTAATCCAGTTTTTCACTACATCACACCATTCTTCCTCATCATTCAAACAAGGAATTGCCATAAATTCCTCACCACCGTGATGTTTAAATTCTTCATTGGCTTCCATTGCGATTTCTTCTAAAGTTTCTAAACAATCGGCAACAAAGGCTGGAGTTACAACAGCTAATTTCTTGATGCCTTTTTCGGGCATTTTGTTTACTTCAACATCGGTGTAGGGCGTGAGCCATTTGTCGCCAGCCAATCGGGATTGAAAAGTTTGACTGTATTTTTCTTTTGGAATGTTCAAGTATTCGGTCACCAATTTGGTGGTTTCATAACATTGGTGGCTGTAACAAAACTCGTGAGCTGGGGATGGAGTACTGCAACAAGTTCGGTCCATTTTGCAATGCGATTTTGTTATGTCAGTTTTGCGAATGTGTCTTTTTGGGACTCCATGATAAGAAAACAATAAATGGTCGTATTCAAAACTTTCTAAATGTTTTTTGATGCTTTCCGCCAATACTTTGATGTAATCAGGTTTGTTGTAAAATGCAGGAACAATGGTAAATTTCATTTCCGGAAAATGTTTCGCTCGCAATTCTTCCGCCAAAACTAAAATCGTCGTAGTCGATGCCATAGCGTGTTGCGGATACAAAGGAAAAAGCATCACATCGTTTACCCCTTTATCGTGTAATTCTTGCAGTCCTTTTAAGATGGAAATAGTTCCATATCGCATGGCAAGTGCTACAGGAATATCCACTTTTACTGCCACCTTTTGGTGCATTTTATTAGAAATCACAATCAGCGGCGAACCTTCTTTTGTCCAAATTCTTGCATACGCTTCAGCCGATTTTTTGGGTCTTGTTTGAAGAATGATTCCTCGAACCAACAAAGCTCTTAATAAAAATGGTACATCGATTACGAATCGATCCATTAAAAATTCATCTAAATACGGTTTTACATCTTTGGCGGTTGGGCTTTCTGGTGAGCCTAAATTTACGAGTAATACTCCTTTCATGATTTATTTTTTTTTAAAAATAAGTAAACTTTTTTTTTGATACACTTTGATTAACTTTTATTTATTTATTGTTGAATTGGTAAACCTTTTTTTGATTAAGTATTTGGATTAATAGCCATCAAATATTTTTTGGGTGTAGTGGCAAACTTCTTTTTGAAAGCAGCAATAAAATGACTTCCAGTGCTATAGCCAATTTTTAATCCCACTTCGTTTACGTTATACGAACCAGAATCTAACAGTTGTCGTGCCAATTCCATTTTATAATCGAACAAAAAACCATAAACTGTATCGCCATAAATTTGCTTGAAACCCATTTTAAGTTTCTTTAAACTCAAACCCACTTGTTCTGCTAATGCGTCTAAACCTGGTGGCTCTGCCATGTTTTGAATCATTATTTCTTTGGCTTTTTTAATTTTCATCACGTTTTCTTCGTCAATCAAAAACGGACATTGTTCTGCATTTGGGTCTTCGTTTCTGTTAAAATACAAGCTCAATAGCTCATAGCCCTTGCCTTTATAATATAGATTTTTGATAGATGGATTTAAGTTATAATGAAACATTTGGTTCAAAACAATCGCCATCGATGGACTAATATCGTTTTCGTTATAGTACTTTTTGTCTTTGTTTTCTTGGCTTAAAAAAGGTATATGTTCGGCATCGGTGGTAAATAGACCGTGAAATTTTCTAATCGAAACCAAAATACTTATCACCCACGATTTAGGAGAAATTTCAATATCAAGTGGTAACTCTTTTTGTGGATTGTAAAACAAAAGAGATTTTTCTTCTTTCAAATCCAATACATACCCGCCCTGATTGAATACAAATTTCACATTTCCTTTCAACCCAAAGTGAAATTGTATTAAGCCTAAATTCACTTGTCGCTTGTAATGCGCCACCTCGTCTGTGTCATTTTGTAATCGAATCAAGATAAAATCTTCATCAATTTTTATTTCCTCTTTTGAACCCATAGCGATGTTTTTTTACTAGTTTAAAATAAAATGCAAGATGTGTTATTTAGAACAAATCTACATAATTTAATTCGAAATAGCTTTATATGCTACAAAAATAAAATAAATATCGCTAAAAAAACACCCCTTTTTAAAATTACTTTTAGCGTTCTAAATAGTTCTTTAAGCGTTATTTTTTGAAAAAGGTTAACAATAACTTTGTTTCACTTTTATAGAAGTGTTCTTTATGGAGTTTAACAACGGATCGAAACATACTACTTTTTATGCTATTGGTTTGAGCTACAAAAAAGCCGATGCCGAAATTCGGGGGCGTTTTAGTTTGAACACAGAGTCTAAAAATCGATTGTTAGACCAAGCCAAAAAAGAGAATATTGAAAGTTTAATCCTTACTTCTACCTGCAACAGGACAGAAATGTACGGTTTTGCAGAACATCCGTATCAACTCATCAAATTATTGTGCGATAACAGTATTGGCACAGTCGAAGATTTTCAAAAAGTAGCCTATATCTACAAAAACCACGAAGCGGTCTCGCATTTATTTCGTGTGGGAACTGGTTTAGACAGCCAAATTTTAGGTGATTTCGAAATTATTGGTCAGTTGAAAGTAGCATTTAACGAAAGTAAAGCCAAAAATCTAGTAAACTCTTTTCTTGAAAGATTGATAAACGCGGTCATTCAAGCGAGTAAAAAAATAAAAACACAAACTGAAATTTCATCAGGAGCTACTTCGGTTTCTTTTGCAGCAGTACAGTATATTTTTAAAAATGTCGATGATATTGCCAACAAAAACATTCTCCTTTTTGGTACTGGAAAAATAGGTCGAAATACTTGTGAAAACTTGGTTAAACATACCAAACACGAACAAATTACACTTGTAAACAGGACAAAAGACAAAGCGGAACGTCTGGCCCGAAAACTAGATGTAGTAGTAAAAGAGTATGCCGATTTACAACTCGAAATTCGCAAAGCCGATGTGCTTGTGGTAGCCACTGGAGCGCAAAACCCGACTGTAGACAAAACTATTTTGAATCTAAAAAAACCGTTACTCATTTTAGATTTATCGATTCCGAAAAATGTAAATTCAAACGTAGAAAGTATTCCTGAAGTCACATTGGTTCATATGGATCAGTTGTCGCAAATTACAGATGAAACCTTAGAAAACAGGAAAAAACAAATTCCGGCAGCAGAAGCGATTATTGAAGAAGTAAAAACGGAGTTTTTGACTTGGACCACTAGTCGAAAATTTGCTCCCACCATTCATGCTTTGAAAGCAAAATTGAATGCCATAAAAGAGGGTGAACTTTCGTTGCAACGAAAAAAAATATCCAATTTTGATGAAGATCAAGCCGAAATCATAAGCAATAGAATCATCCAAAAAATCACCAATCATTTTGCCAACCACCTAAAAGACGACAACACGATGGTGGATGAAAGTATTGAATGGATTGAAAAAATATTTCAAATTGAAACCATATCTAAATCTTAAATTTAGTTTTATTGCGAGAAAATGAAAAACAAAACTATCAAAATAGGAACTCGCGATAGCGAACTCGCACTTTGGCAAGCCCACACGGTCCAAAAAAAGTTAAATGATTTAGGCTATAAAACCGAAATTATTGCCGTAAAATCAGACGGTGATATTATTCTCGACAAACCACTTTACGAACTCGGAATTACTGGAATTTTTACCAAAACACTTGATATTGCTATGCTTAATGGCCAAGTCGATATTGCTGTGCATTCAATGAAAGATGTGCCAACTACTTTGCCTATTGGGATTGTTCAAGCTGCAGTTCTTGAAAGAGCCAATACTTTGGATATTTTGGTTCATAAAGGAAACCTCGATTTTCTCGAAGGAAATGCAACAATCCCGATAACTATCGGGACTGGAAGTTTGCGTCGTCAAGCGATGTGGTTGAATAAATACCCCAATCATAAAGTAGTCGATTTGCGTGGAAACGTCAATACTCGAATGCAAAAACTAAACGAAAGTGATTGGAATGGAGCTGTTTTTGC
>CAMAWK010000124.1 GCA_945861915.1 Flavobacterium psychrophilum
GAAGATCGAAAAGATATTTTACATTGGTTCAAAAAAACACCCAATGCAATTTTAACTTCTGTTGGAATTTTAACTACCGGTTTTGACGAACCTACAGTAGAAACTATCATTTTAAACAGAGCAACTAAATCCTTGACTTTATATTTTCAAATGATTGGTCGTGGTTCTAGGAAATTACCCAACAAAGACACTTTTACAGTAATTGATTTAGGTAACAATGCTGCACGATTTGGACTTTGGAGCGAACCAGTAAATTGGCAACATATTTTTAAATCGCCTGAGTTTTATTTAGAAAACTTAAGAGACGATTCAGAGATTGAAATGTATTTTAAATACACGATGCCGCCAGAATTACGCGCCAAATTTGCCAAAACCAAAATAGTCACTTTTGATGTAGACGAAGAACACAAACTTGCGATTGCTCAAAACTTGCGTTCCAAAATAGTTTTAGAAAAATCGCTCGAACAACATGCCAGCATGTGTGTTGATAATACAGAAGAATTAATTGATGCCAAAGGATTATTCAAGGAATTAGATCCCGATATCGAATGTCGCATTAAACGCTATTCAAAATGCTTAAGTCAATGTAGTAAAAATTATCGCGAGTGGTTGGTAGACGACTACAAACAAAAACTGTTGTTGCTAATAGGCAAGAAGTACCGTGAAAAAATCATGAACGAAGCGGAATAGATGGCAGATTTTTGATTTTATAATGAAGATTTCAAATTGAAATTGTTTCATAATATCATAATTAATAGAGCAAAAAATGTCAAATCAATTTTTAAAGTTAGGACTTCAAGAATCTATCATTCAAGCATTAGATGAGTTGAAAATAGTAGAACCTACTGAAATTCAACAAAAAGTAATTCCGTTATTTTTATCGAATACAACTGATATTGTTGGGTTAGCCAAAACTGGAACTGGTAAAACAGCGGCTTTTGGATTACCCTTACTTCAATTAATTGACACAAAAAACTCATCAATTCAGGCGGTTATTTTAGTTCCAACACGAGAATTAGGACACCAAATTGCAACAAATTTAGAAACATTTGCCAAATACATTCCAGAAATATCCATTGTAACCAATTGCGGCGGTATTCCAATAAAACCTCAAATAGAACAATTACTTTCTCCCACACATATTGTGGTAGCAACACCCGGAAGATTAATCGATTTATTGCAACGCAAAGCAATTAACTTAAAAGAAACTCAATTTTTAGTTCTAGACGAAGCCGATGAAATGGTGAGTATTCTCAAGGAAAGTTTAGAAGAAATTATTGCCGAAATTCCAAAAAATCATAAAACATTTATATTTTCGGCAACTATGCCTGGAACAATCAAGCAATTGATTCAGAATTATTTAAACAAAAATGCAATTCAGGTTGAAGCCGATATGCAAATAATAGGCAATCAAGGAATTGACCACCAATTTATCGTTGTAGATCCTATTGAAAAGTTGACTGTTTTGATGCATTTTTTAACTTCAAAAGAAGGTGAACGAGGTATTATATTTTGCAAAACCAAAGCAGCTGTTAACAAATTAGCTAAAAATCTAGCAATCAATCGGTTTTCATCAGGAGGGTTGCATGGTGGATTAACCCAAGGAATTCGGGACCGAATGATGGAACAATTTCGAGAAGGCAAAATCAATATTCTTGTAGCTACCGATTTAGCCGCAAGAGGAATTGATGTAGCCGAAATTTCGTTTGTAGTCAATTATCATTTGCCTGATGTGTATGAAGTCTATGTGCATCGTTCTGGTAGAACTGCTAGAGCTGGAAGAAAAGGTTTTTCCTTAACGGTTTTACAAGCTGAGGAAGTTGTTGAAATTGCTGATTTTGAAAAATCATTAGGAATTAAATTCCATGAATTTCAAAAACCAACAGCCGAAAATATCGAAGAAAATGCTGTTTTGCTATGGTCAAAACAAATTTTTAAAACGAAACCAAATCACGAAATTTCAGTAGATTTTAAAAATAAAATCAAAACTGTTTTTCATCATTTATCTAAAGATGAATTAATTGAGAAGTTAATTGCACGTGAACTACTTCACAATAAAGCTAATTTGTCTTTGAATACAAACAAACCAAACACAAATAATTAGTTTGATTAGCCTCTTATAAATTGATATTTATATTTGAATCATAATTTATATTATGTAAAATAGAATTTTTTAGTTTGTACTACTGATTCACTTCAAACTCATTCCATTTATATTTTAACAAATAGTAAAAACAAGTATTTTTCTATTGCTTTTATTCATTATTTTTACAATCCAAAATTAGGTATCCAATTATGAATTCAATTGCTGAACACATTGCCGATTTCTTAAAACAATATCCACCTTTTGATAATTTGACTTTTCAGGAATTATCGGAAATTTCTAGCAGTATTCGCGTAGTAAATATCGAAAAACACAAAACATTGTTTCAGATAAATGATGTTTTACACGATAGTTTTTATGTTGTAGCTTCTGGAGTTATAAATTTATCTGTCATAGCCGATGCCGAAGAAACTTTATTGAATAAATGTATCGTCGGTGATGTTTTTGGTTTACGTCCGTTTTTTGCCAAAAACAATTATATGATGACTGCCAAAGCCCGTGAAGAAAGTATAATTTATGCCATTCCAATTGCTACATTTCGACCTTTTGTTGCCAATAATCCTGATGTTTTAGACTTTTTACTTCAAAGTTTTGCAGCAAATACGGGCAATCCAAGCGACAAAGAAAATACTCGAGGCAAATTAATTTCAGACAATGTGTATTTTTCTGAGAAAGAATCAGGAATACATTACTTTCAGTCTTTAAGTTACAATACAACTCCAATCAAGTCAAATACAGCTGCTATTGTCCAGGATATTGCCCAACAAATGACCCATAATTTGAGTAATAGTGTCATTATTTGCGAAAACGAGAATCCTATTGGCATTGTTACCCATTCTGATATGGCTACAAAAATTGCAACAGGTCGTTTTCCAATATCTGTTACAATTGATAAAATTATGACTTCGCCCGTAGTGACGGTGGTTGAAAATGTTTCTCTGGCAGAAGCTCAGTTATTGATGTTAAAACACAACGTAACCCATTTATGTGTGACTCAAGACGGGACTGATAAATCAGCGGTAAAAGGAATCATTTCCGAGCATGATTTAATTGCTGCTCAAGCAAGTAATCCTGGTGTTTTGATTAAAGAAATAAAACGCTCCCATTCTTCTAAAGATTTAAAACTCATTCGAGATAGATTGACAGATGTAATTCAAAAATCGATTTATAAAAACATTCCACTTTCTCATATCAATAATATTGCAAGCGAAATTAATTTAGCAATTATCAAAAGAGCTGTCGAAATATCAATTTTAGATTTAGGCTCTCCTCCTGCCCGTTTTGCTTGGCTTAGCATTGGAAGTCAAGGTAGAAAAGAACAATTATTATTGACCGATCAAGATAGTATTTTAATTTTTGAAGATGTTACTGCCGATAAATATCGAGAAGTAAAAGACTATTTTTTAAAGTTAGGGAAAAGAACAACTTCGATTTTAGAAAAAGTAGGGTTTTCGCTTTGTCCAAACGGACAAATGGGAAGCAATATGCTTTGGTGTAAATCATTGACTGACTGGACAAAACAATATAAGGTTTGGATAAATACTCCAGGTGAAAACAGCAATAATATTAGTAGTATTTTCTTTGATTTTGAAATTGCTTTTGGCGAACAAAAAATAGAAGAAGCGATTGAAGATTTGATTTACTCCAATGTTAAAAATAACACTTTGTTTTTCGATTTTTTAGGAAATGATACCCTGCGAAATCATTCGCCACTTACATTTTTCAAAAATTTTAATATTGAAGAACAAGGAATCAACAAAGATAAATTTGATATAAAAACAAAAGCATTAATGCCTTTAATTGATGGAGCTCGTCTTTTTATTTTGAGTCAAAACATAAAAGGTGTCAACAATACTTACTTAAGATTCAAACAATTAGCTATTTCAGATCCTAAAAACGCCGAAGTTTATTTGAATTGCGCCGAAGCATTTTTGGTTTTATCTAAATTTAGAACCATCGAAGGATTGAAAAATGACGATTCAGGGCAGTATATCAACTTAAAAGAATTATCACGAGTAGACAAAGAAAATCTAAAAAATGCATTAGCTCCGATGCGAGAACTAGAAGAACTTATCAAAAATAAATTTCAACTGACTCAATTCTCCTAAATTATGTTAGACTGGATTAAAAATCTTAACAAAGAGTACCCCGAATTTTACAAAAACTACCTATCAAAATTTGAAAAAAAATCAAATAGATTCGTGGTTTTATGTAACGAAACATCAGGGTTAAATCCGCACAAAGATGTCATTTTGTCGATGGGAGCCTTTGGAATTATTGATAATTGTATTCATATTGGAGATAATTTTGAAGTTGTTTTATTGCAATACAAATACCTGCACGACAATAAGTTGTCGAATGAGTTTATTATCGATAGTAAATTAAAAAAATTAGGTGAACACGATGCAATAATAAATTTTATAGATTTTATAGGCAATGCGATTTTGGTTGGTCATCACATCGATTTTGATGTTGAAATGATTAATGTAGCTTTAGAAAAACTAGATTGTGGAAGATTGAAAAATGAAGCTTTAGACATTGATATTATGTACAGAAAATTACACGATATTACCAATAAAAAGTTTTCATTAGATGAATTATCAGATATTTACAAAATCCCAAAAAGCGATAGAAACTCCTGTTCTGAAGATGCGTATAAAATTGCTTTGTTGTTCTTGAAACTCAAATCAAGATTGGGAATAAAATAAAATTCTATTCTTCACCAGAAGAGTGATTTCCAAAATGCATTATATTCTTTATACTAGTATTGTAATAAAAGAACAATCGAATGGTGTGATTCGAGTCATATTGATAGCCAGAATACTTTTGTTGATAGACGTTCATATAACCAAAATCAAAACTAAGATGAGGATTTATAGTTTGTTTTATTCCAATAAAAATCCGATTTTGATCTAAGGTGTTGTAGATAATTTCCTTACCAAAATGAATCAAAATCTCGTCTGCAATCACTAAGTATGGATAACTTTTTTTCTTTGATAAAGGAAAATTAACACTGACCAAATAGCGCAATCGATTGGTAAACCTCAATTCGTCTCGTTTTACATCATTGATAATCACTTCATGCCATCGTTGCTCGTTACGAACGCGTTGCAAAATACTAATATCTCCTACTTTTGAAAGATATTGAACTTGTTGATACAAACGATTTTCATTACTAAAAACATTCCATTCGGCTTTTGACGCCGCCAACCACATATGAGCATAACCAGTGGCGAATAAAACTTTTGAATTTGGAAAATATGCAACTCCTCCTCTCACAAAATAAAAATTATCTTGGTCTACAAAATCATTTCTACGGATATGAAAATCGGCTAATAAAGACCAATTTTCATTTAATTTGAAGTTGTTATTTAAACTTACCCAAGTTTGGATTTGATGATTTATTTCTTTTTTAGGCAGCGTTTGACCCCACAAAAATAAAGGAAGAAATACAATTAGAAATCGGATTGAAGAATTTAACATGATGAAATTTTTAAATTAGTATTCTTAATTTCAACAAATTACTGTCTAAAAAATCAAATGGAAAATGATAAAAATCACTATGTTTTTTGTTTTTTCTTTTTGGCAGCAGGAAATAAAACATTATTCAGAATCAATCGATAACCCGGAGAATTTGGGTGTAAATCTAAAATGGTTGCCGCATCCCCTACTCGATGCTGAAAATCTTCAGGGTCATGACCACCATAAAAAGTAAACATTCCTTTTCCTTTTTCGCCATGAATGTATCGAGCTTCATCATTCAATTCACAAATTCCCATTTTCAGAATATTCGATTTGATTAATGTAGGATCAAATGAAGTTGTTTGTCCCATAAATCCTTTTACTAATTGCGTATGATTTTGACAAAGCATACTCGGAATAGGATCCCATTTTGCCGAAAATTCTAATAATGTAAAATAATCCTTTTCCATTTGAATTTTTCTTTTTTCGGTCATATCAATATCCGAAAATTCATAATGCTCTGGTTTTCGGTCCAAAATAAAATCTTTGAAAGCAAATGAATTAGCGTAATTTATTTTTGATTGATAATTGGGTTCACTCGCATCTCCGTCAAACATTGTTTCGCAAATATCAACTCCATCGGCTGCCAACGCAATATCAAAACTATCGGTTGCAGAACACATGGCAAACATAAATCCGCCACCAATCACAAAATCTCTTATTTTTTTGGCAACAGCTCCTTTTTCTTCTGAAACTTTTGCATAACCTAATTTTGTTGCCAAAGCTTCGGAATCTCTTTTTTGATCGATGTACCAAGGTGAATTTTTAAACGAGCCATAAAATCGTCCATACTGACCCGTAAAATCCTCGTGATGCAAGTGTAACCAATCATAAAGTAGCAATTGATCAGTCAAAACTTCTTCGTCATAAATAGCTGTAAAAGGAATTTCGGCATAGGTCAAAACCAGCGTTACCGCATCGTCCCAAGGCTGTTTGCCTTTTGGAGTGTAAACGGCAATTTTAGGTGCTTTTTCAAGAATGACCGTTTCCATATTTTGTGACGGACTCGCAATTTCTTCTAAAATCTGATTGGTTTCTGAATCGGTCAATACTTCAAAACTAACGCCACGAATCTGACATTCTTTCCTGATTTCAGTCGCATCGGGTAACAAGAACGAACCACCTCGATAGTTGAGCAACCAACTGGCTTTGAAACTTTTTTCGATACACCAATAGGTAATTCCGTATGCTTTTAAATGATTTTGCTGCGTAGTTTCGTCCATCGGGAGCAAAATAAAAGACGCTTTCATGGAGAATGAAAACAAAAACAACAGCAAGGCAATTCTAAATGACATTTTAATTTTTTTGGCTAAAGATACAAATAGTATTGAATCTAAAGCTCTAAATTTTAAGCCACGAATTCACGAATT
>CAMAWK010000125.1 GCA_945861915.1 Flavobacterium psychrophilum
CCCAATTATAATTTATCACCAGCTGAATTTCATATTTTAACTAGCGATTTCTTTTTAGATTTATTGTCACTCACTCAAGTTTATCAAATTTCTAAAGAACTTAGAAAAAGTGATTTTGAGAATTTTTGGATAACTATTCAGGAATTAAAATCTATTATAAAAGAAGATTTTAAATCCGCATAAAATATAAACAAAGAGTTGTTTGTAAAAATGTGAATTTGAATATGTAACTATAGAAATGTAACACATTTTTTTAAATACATAAATAATTGCATCATCATATAAGAGATAAAACTTGGTTAAATAAAATTAATATCGTAAATTTGCTTTGTTATGAACTTATAAAGACGTTAGCATTCTCGACAAACGCAATCAAATGCGTTGTTCATAATAAAATGCAAAACACGTTCACAAAATGGAATATGTTAACAGTCGTGAAGCAATGCGAATATTAAGCATTAAATCAATGACGACTCTAGGTATTTACGATAAAATACTTAAACCTACTACACCGTTTGGAAATAATCGAAGACGTTACAAAGTAAGTACTCTCGAAAAGTTTTTAAAAGGTTAAAGGCGAAAAATTAAAACTATCTTTGCATAGTTTTTTTTTGATGCTAATAGTAAATTAGAGACTAAATTAGAGACCTCTACATTTTACAATATATTATAATGCTTATTTACAGTTATTTAAACCTATGAATTACTTATCAGTTGAGAATATTTCGAAATCTTTTGGAGAACGTAGCCTTTTTGAAAACATTTCCTTTGGAATAAACAAAGATCAAAAAATTGCTTTTATAGCCAAAAATGGTTCAGGAAAAACCACCATAATGAATATTATCAATGGTTTTGACGAACCCGATACTGGACAAGTAATTCTTCGAAAAAGCATTCGAATGTCGTTTTTATCACAAGACAACAAATTGCAGGATGAGTTAACGATTGAGGAAAGTATTTTCGCCTCAGATAATGAAACTTTAAAAGTAATTGAAGCCTACGAAAAAGCATTAGAAAACCCAGATGATGCCGAAGCCTATCAAAAAGCGTTTGACCAAATGGATCAGCACAATGCTTGGGATTTTGAAACTCAATACAAGCAAATTTTATTCAAATTGAAATTGGAAGATTTTAAACTAAAAGTAAAAAATCTTTCGGGTGGACAAAAAAAACGCTTATCGTTGGCAATTATTTTGATTAATCGCCCTGATTTATTAATTCTGGATGAACCAACCAATCACCTTGATTTAGAAATGATTGAATGGTTAGAAAATTATTTCGCCAAAGAAAATATTACGCTTTTTATGGTTACACACGACCGATTCTTTTTGGAACGTGTTTGTAACGAAATCATTGAACTCGATAACGGAAAAATATATCAATACAAAGGCAATTACTCCTATTATTTAGAAAAAAAAGAGGAACGAATTGCTTCTGAAAATTCGAGTGTGGATAAAGCGCAGAATTTATTCGTCAAAGAACTCGAATGGATGCGCCGCCAACCCAAAGCGAGAACTTGCAAGAGTAAATCACGTCAAGATGATTTTTATGTCATTAAAGAAAAAGCCCAAAGTCGCCGACGAGAAAACGTAGTTGAATTGGAGATCAACATGGAACGCATGGGAAGCAAGATTATCGAACTTCACAAAGTGTCCAAAAAATTCAAAGACCATGTTATTTTAGACAACTTTAGTTTCGATTTTCAGCGAGGAGAAAGAGTCGGAATTATCGGGAAAAATGGTACTGGAAAATCGACTTTTTTAAATTTAATTACGGGCACATTGCCACTCGATAGTGGCAAAGTTATTAAAGGCGACACTATAAAAGTAGGTTATTATACCCAAAGCGGTATTAACCCAAAACCGGGGCAAAAAGTCATTGATATTATCAAAGAATATGGCGAATATATTCCGCTGACGAAAGGGAAAATTATTTCGGCTGGACAATTGCTGGAGCGTTTTTTATTCGATCGAAAAAAACAACATGATTTTGTAGAAAAATTGAGTGGTGGCGAATTAAAAAGACTGTATTTATGTACGGTTTTGATTCAGAATCCTAACTTTTTGATTTTGGACGAACCTACCAATGATTTGGATATTGTGACGTTGAACGTTCTGGAAAGTTTCCTTTTGGACTATCCAGGTTGTTTGCTTGTGGTTTCGCATGATAGGTATTTTATGGATAAAATTGTGGACAATTTGTTTGTTTTTAGGGGACAGGGCGAAATAGAAAATTTTCCCGGAAACTACTCCGATTTTAGAGCTTATGAAGATTCGGTTGAGCCTAAAAAACTGGATTCAGTAAGCACCGAAAAAGTCGATTGGAAACAAAATAATCCTACAGGAAACCTAACTTTTAATGAGCAGAAAGAATTTCAAAAAATCGAGCGAGAAATCAAAGATTTGGAGTATGAAAAATCCAAAATCGAACAATTATTTTCGGATGGAAAAATAGCGGATACTGAAATTACCAACAAAGCCAAAGAACTCGAAAACATCATTCATAAAATAGAAACTAAAGAAGAACGCTGGTTTGAGCTGAGCGCTAAAATGGAGGGGTAAATTTTCTTTTTCACTAAAAAAATAAAATTTTGGTTTGATAGATTTAGCTATTATTGGGAGAGATAAAGTGAAAAAACCTTCACTTTAACAGCCGAAAATGGATGCATTATCGCTACTTCGTAGTGGGTATATACAAGTTGTGCGTCATTTTGGCGAAACAAAATCGAAAATAAAAACATATTTTAAGACAGATGTTTGAATTAATCAAAAAAATATTTTTAAAGAAAATCAATCCAAAAAAAATTGATATCACAACATATCCAGACAAGATTGTAGTAACATCTTTGCATCAAATTAAAAATAGTTATTGGATAAATTCAGCAGAAATTGAAATTCTTGAAATAAATTCATCAAACGAATTAATTGGAAAAATCATTAGAAAACAACTTTTACTATCGAAATATAGAAGTAAAGAACCGACCGAAAATGAGAGAAAAGAACGGAGAGAAAAAAGTGATAAAATTTTAAAGTTTAAATCTATAAAAGAGTCAATGCAAAATTCAAGACATATTAGTATTTCTGAACTTGATGAAAAAATAATCTTCTCTCCTTCTAAAAATGGCGGAAGTGTCGGTAAAAATCGTGGCTATATCTATTTAAAAGAAAATATTGAAATTAGAAGTGATGTGAATTACGAAATTTTAGGAGAAACCTACAGAAATACTCTAGAGAAATGTCAGTAGCAAAAGAAACACAAATTTAGCAAATCTTAAAAACGAACGCCCCCGCAAGCGCGAGCATCTCGCTCGTGAAGAATAACACAAGCAAGGCAAACAAAAATCTGAAGTTGGTACAAGCGGAGAGCAAAAAACACAAAAAACCAAGCTACATAGCTTGGTTTTTTGTGTTTTATAATCTTGTAATACCAAACATTATTATAATATTACGACTCCGTTTGTCACGCTGTAAAGCGTCCCTACTCTAGTGCGTTGAGACTCCTACGGAGTGACAAATAGACTTGCTTTTTGGATTATTTCCCCCGCTAAAGCGAGTGAAGCTTTAATCAAAATCTACAAACACAAAATCATTTATAGAAAAATCTAATACTTCTGATTTTGAAGCTGTTCTAACAATTTCGTCAATTCCTTTTTCGAGTAATAATGGAGTAGTATATTTTCGGCTGGTAGCAATCAAGGTTTCATCGAGCATCATTTTGAAAAAATATTTTCCGTTGGCAGCTCTCGATTTGACATAGATGAAATTTTCTATTTTAACTTTAATTGTTTCTATGCAATCTTCGCATTCCATCTTGAGTTCTTTAGACGGACTAGTGAAAATAATTTTTCCTTTTCGAGAAGTGAATACAAATTTGTAACGCTCATCAAATCGTTTGCTGATAACGAATGTTCCCATAAATTAGTTTTTATTTGGATTGTTACTCATTCATTTCGTCATAGCGCACTGGAACTTGTGGGTCATAAAGCGGACATTTGAATTCTTCTAAAATTTCGGCAAGCAAATTCATCGTTTTTCCCTCAGTTCCATAACAATCAATTTGAATACTTTGTGGTGTGGTTTTAATTTGAAAAGCCCCTTTTCCGTTGGTGTTTTTCCAACTGTTTTCATCTACTTTTTCCCAATCTATAAATAGAGATTGAATCCGATTTAAAATCACTTGAATAGGAAGTGTTTCCAAACCTTCGACTTCTTGTTGCTCGACCAAGGCTTCGTACACCAAATGATGATTGAGATAAATTCCGTCCTGATATTGCCAAAAAAGTAGTTCGTACATGGGGAAGTTGGGAGTTTGAAGTGGGAAGTTTGAGTGTTTAAACAACTTTAAACCCATAAACTTTAAACCCATTTTAATACTCGAAAGTACCGTATTCGCTCGATATAGTTAGTTTTTTAGTGTCCGATTCTTCTACTCGACCAACAATTTGTGCATTTACGTTAAATGATTTTGAAATTGTGATGATGTCTTGAGCAACAGCTTCGGGAACATATATTTCCATTCGGTGTCCACAATTGAATACCTGGTACATTTCTTTCCAATCGGTTTTAGATTGCTCTTGAATTAGTTTAAACAAAGGGGGAACTGGAAATAAATTATCTTTTATGATATGTAGATTATTTACGCCTTGCCTGTCGGCAGGCAGGAAATGCAGAATCTTGGTTTGCGCTCCGCCACTGCAATGCACCATTCCATGAATTTCATTTGAAGAATAGTTGTCTAGAATTTTCTTGATAATGGGTGCATACGTTCTGGTTGGCGAAAGCACTAATTGCCCCGCATCAATTGGTGAATTTTCGACAGCATCGGTCAATTTTACTTGACCTGAATAAATCAACTCTTCAGGAACTGCAGCATCGTAACTTTCGGGATATTTGGTTGCCAAATATTTACCAAAAACATCATGACGAGCCGATGTCAATCCGTTGCTTCCCATACCGCCGTTATAGCTTTTTTCGTAAGTTGCCTGACCGAAAGATTCTAATCCTACGATTACATCACCTGCTTTTATGTTGGCATTATCAATTACTTTGGAGCGTTTCATTCGAGCCGTAACAGTAGAATCTACGATAATGGTTCGAACAATATCGCCCACATCGGCTGTTTCTCCGCCAGTTGAATGAATCGTTACTCCAAACGAAGCTAATTCTTTAATGAGTTCTTCGGTTCCGTTTATGATGGCAGAAATCACTTCAGCTGAAATCAGATTTTTGTTTCTACCAATAGTCGATGAAAGTAAAATATTGTCGGTAGCACCTACACACAACAAATCGTCAATATTCATAATCAAAGCATCTTGTGCAATGCCTTTCCAAACCGAAATATCGCCTGTTTCTTTCCAATACATATATGCCAAAGATGATTTAGTTCCTGCTCCATCGGCGTGCATAATGAGGCAATACTCTTCATTATTGGTTAAATAATCGGGGACTATTTTGCAAAAAGCCTGTGGAAATAATCCTTTATCTATATTTTTTATAGCGTTATGTACATCTTCTTTAGATGCTGAAACGCCTCTTTGTGCATATCGTTTGCTTGAATCTGAACTCATAATTTGAATTATTGACTTGGTTACTATAAGTCTAAAAAAATTTGGAGCAAATATACTAATTGGATTTAGTAATTAGTTTTGAAAACAGTCTTTTATTATTGATAAATTCTAAAAAAAATACTTTTTAAAACACATAAATTAACTTACAATTTACAATTACATAAAAAGAAATTATTGTTTTTTATATCTAAAAAATAGCTTTTTAAAAATTTACACCCCTTGAAAATAAAGTATTCATAAAAATCACTTATGACATCATATTTTCGCTTTCATTATTTTACCCCAAAATACTTTTAAATTATATTTGCAATCATTTTAAATTCATTAAATATTAAATTGCTATGGCTAAAATTAAATTAGAATATCTTTGGTTAGATGGTTACGAACCAACACAAAGTCTTAGAAGTAAAACTAAAGTAGAAGAGCACGAAAATTTCAAAGGAACTTTAGAAGAAATAGGAAACTGGTCTTTTGATGGATCGTCTACTCGCCAGGCAGAAGGTGGATCTTCTGATTGTTGGTTAGTTCCTGTAGCTATTTATCCAGATCCTGCAAGAATCAACGGATATTTAGTAATGTCAGAAGTTATGAATGCCGATATGACTCCTCATTCAACTAATGGTAGAGCAACTATTGATGATTCAGATGATGATTTTTGGTTTGGTTTTGAGCAAGAATATTTCATTATGGATTCTGAAACTAAATTACCAATCGGTTTCCCTCATCACGGATCTCAAGGTCAGTACTACTGTGCAGTAGGCGGACAAAACACTTTTGGTCGTTCTTTAGTAGAGGAACATGCTGATTTATGTATTGAAGCAGGTTTGAACTTTGAAGGAATCAACCAAGAAGTAGCTTGTGGACAATGGGAATTCCAATTATTTGCTAAAGGAGCTAAAAAAGCAGGTGACGAAATTTGGGTTGCTCGTTATTTATTAGAAAGATTAACAGAAGACAAAGGAATGTATATCGAATATCACCCAAAACCATTGGGAGATACAGATTGGAACGGTTCAGGTATGCACGCTAACTTCTCGAATACTGCTTTAAGAACTGCAGGAGATAAAGAAGTGTATGCTAAAATCTGTGAAGCGTTCCGTCCTGTAACTGCTGAACACATTGCAGTTTACGGAGCTTACAACGACCAACGTTTGACTGGGAAACATGAAACTGCTTCTATCCACGATTTCTCTTGGGGAGTTTCAGATAGAGGATGTTCTATCCGTATTCCGTTAATTGCGGTTCAAAAAGGATACAAAGGATGGTTAGAAGACAGAAGACCAGCTTCTAACGGTGATCCATACAAAATTGCTGCTAGAATTATCAAAACTGT